>JAYVZC010000054.1:0-12412 GCA_043783695.1 Bacteroidota bacterium | reverse complement strand
GAACACAAGAGTTGGCGCAAAAAAATAAAGACATTACCAGTAGTATTCAATATGCAAAAAGAATTCAATTGGCTATTTTGCCACCATTGGAACAAATATTTAAATATTTCCCTGAATCGTTTATATTATATAAACCCAAAGACATTGTAAGTGGTGATTTTTATTGGTTTGGAGTAAAAGAGGGTAAAAAAATTATTGCAGCAGTGGATTGTACCGGTCATGGTGTTCCTGGAGCATTTATGAGTATGATAGGACATAATTTGTTGAATCAAATCATCAGTGAAAACGGAATTACAAAGCCCGATGAGATATTGAATGCTTTGCATAGAGGAGTTCAAGCGGCACTTAAACAAGGAACCAATGTGGTGGATACCAGCGATGGAATGGATGTTGCCATTTGTTGCTTTAATGCAGATAATACCCAATTGGAATATGCCGGAGCATATCGTCCTTTATTTATTGTTAACAAGGATAAATTCAACAAAATAGATGCCGATAAAAATCCAATAGGAGGCTCACAATTTGATGCCGATCGTAAATTCACGGCTCATACCGTTAAAATAAAAAAAGGAGATACGTTTTATATGGCCTCTGACGGGTATGCCGATCAATTTGGTGGAGAAAAAGGTAAAAAATTCATGGTAAAACGATTCAATGAATTATTACTTACAATGCAATCTCAAAACATGGAAGAGCAGTGTACAACGTTGGATAAAACCTTCGAAAATTGGAGAGGAACTTACCAGCAAATTGACGATATTTTAATTATTGGAATTAAATTTTAATGTTCATAAAATACCATTTTCATCAATATTTTGACAAACCGCAAAATATTCCTACATTTGGTGCTAGGATAAAATTAGATAAAAACATAAAAAACCAAATATCATGAAACGTATTCTATTTTCTTCACTTTTATTTGTTTCTGCAGTACTTGCATTAACACTTAATTCTTGTAAAAAAACTGCACCGGATACCGAAACCCAATCTGCTGTTGATAATAGTGTGTGTGAAGGCGAATTTACAGGTAGAATGGGAATTATAAATGGTTATGCCATTAAAGAACAAGGCGTAAAATCAATGATGGCAGCTTCTCCAACAGTTTATATTGATCCTGCTGATACTTTAAATGGTTTTCCGGTTACTATGTTAATTGATTATGGAACAGTTGGAACAGTTGATCCAATTGATGGGAAAACACGCATCGGCCAAGTTCAAGCAGTTTTTAGTAGTAGATGGAGTACAGTAGGTAGTAAAATTACAGTAAAATTAATAAACTATCAAGTAAAAGCTACCGGTGCATCTAACTTTGTGCAATATGCTTGTGATAGCATGATGATTATTCATAATGCAGCATACTCTTTTACAAACAATATCATAGGCGGAAAATGTATTGCACCTACTTGGAACTTAGAGTGGGCTTGTAGCAGAACATTAACACAAACAGCCGGAATGGGAGATACATTAACATCAAATGATGTATTTCAATTTACAGGTAGTGCTGTTGGTAAAAACCGTGATGGAAAAAATTATACTGTAAACGTTACTTCCCCTGTTATTAAAAGCATGTCGTGTCCATGGATACAATCAGGAAAAATTGAGTTGACTCCCGATGGTCTTGCTGTACGTACTGTTGATTACGGAACAGGTGTTTGCGACAGTCAGGCAACACTTACGATTAATGGTAATACTTTCGCATTTACAATGAACTAATCCAGATAGATGAAAAGCCTTAATTAATAAGGTTTTTCATCTGTTTTAGATATGAATAAATAAGCAGTAAAAAATAAGTACTTACTGTTTGATTAATTAAACTTATTTATATATTTGCTTAAATTAATAATCAGAAGAATAATCAGCCTTATCGATTTAACTTAGTGTTTTATGATGTTAGATATTTACGATTTTTATGATAAAATGGAGCGTAATAATATTATGCTCTCTTTTAAAGGTGATATCACTTCTGAATTACTTACCTCCATTTTGCAAATTATGGAATCCAAGTTGGATAATTTGCAAGAAGAACCAAAGATCAAAAAGAAAGTTTATAATGTATTAGTTGAGTGTCTTCAAAATCTGTACCATCACATGGATGAAGTTGCACCCGAACAAAATGATGTTATTCGCTCAGCAATTTTTATGATTGGTAAATTGGATAACCAATACAATATTGTTACAGGAAATTATATCAGAAAAGAAAACGTAGAAGGATTAAAAAAGAGATTGGAAGATATCAATGCTCTTTCTAAAGAGGAATTAAAAGAGTATTACAAAGCAGTATTAAATAACGGTGAAATGTCGATGAAAGGTGGAGGCGGATTGGGTATGATTGACATAGCACGTAAAACGGGAGAAAAACTAAATTTTAACTTTTCACCGGTAGACGACAAATTCTCATTTTTCAGTTTAAACATTAAAATATCACAATAAAAATAAGATTATGGAAACAATTTCAATTGAAGGAACACCAAAAACTCCAACTATCACTTTTGATACAGGAAAAGGATTTTTAGAAATTAAAGGTCGCTCAATCCCTGAAAACTCTATTGAGTTTTATAAGCCATTAGTGGATTGGTTGGAAAAATATGCAGGGAAACCGCAGTCAGAAACCAACGTAAATATTCAGTTGGAATATTTTAATACAAGTTCTTCTAAATGTATTTTAGATGTATTTAAAAAATTGGAAGCTATCAACAAAGGCGGAAGTGCAGTAATAATAAATTGGTATTACGAAGAAGATGATGAGGATATGTTAGAAGCAGGTGAAGATTATCAAGCAATCATCAATGTCCCATTTAAAATGGTTCAAGTAGCCGAATAAAAATTCCTTTAATTATATTTAAAGCGAGATGAAATGCAAATATGCATTTTGTTTCGCTTTTTTTGTTTCAATTTTTTAAGTTCAAAACGAATGATAAAAAATAGCACATTCTTTTATACTTTCATAGGTTGAAGGTTATACCGAAAGCATATATGGGGAATTCTTTTTAAAGTAGGTGAGGTAAAAAATACTAACTTCGAACACTTTTTAAAATAATATAAAATGCCAAAGGTCTCTTCAAAAGGCAATTTAATGCCTTCATCACCCATTCGTAAATTGGTTCCATTTGCAGAAGCTGCAAAAAAACGCGGAACAAAAATATATCATTTGAATATCGGTCAACCCGATATTGAAACGCCTGAAGTAATGTTGAATGCAATTAAAAACGCGGATATTAAAGTATTGGAATATTCACATTCAGCTGGAATAGAATCGTACAGAAAAAAGTTAGCTGGATATTATGGTACGTTTAATATCAACATTGATCAAAACGATATTATTATCACTACCGGTGGTTCAGAAGCTATCTCCATTGCCATGATGACTTGCTTTAACGATGGGGATGAAATTATTATTCCGGAACCTTTTTATGCTAACTACAATGGATTTTCTTGTGCAGCAGATGTAAAAGTTGTTCCTGTAAAATCATTTATTGAAACTGGATTTGCATTGCCACCAATTTCTGAATTCGAAAAATTAATTACTCCAAAAACAAGAGGGATTATGATTTGTAATCCTGGAAACCCCACAGGATACCTGTATTCTAGAGAAGAATTAGAATCGTTAAAGCAACTGGTTTTAAAATACGATTTGTTTTTATTGAGTGATGAGGTGTACCGTGAGTTTTGTTACGATGGAAAAGAATATGTTTCGGTTATGCATTTAACGGGAATTGATAACAATGTTATTTTGTTGGATTCTATTTCAAAACGTTATAGTGCATGTGGTGCAAGAATCGGAGCATTGATTTCAAAAAATAAAGAAGTAATGGCTGCCGCAATGAAATTTGCACAAGCTCGATTGAGTCCGCCTACATTCGGACAAATAGGAGCAGAAGCAGCTTTGAACACTCCGAAAGAATATTTTGATAAAGTACAAAAGGAATATGTTTCACGCAGAGATTTTGTAATTGAAGCTTTGAATAAAATGGATGGTGTATTTTGTCCAAAACCAAGTGGAGCATTTTATTGCATAGCACGTTTACCAATTGATAATTCCGATAAATTTTGTCAGTGGTTATTAGAGTCGTTTGAAAACGAAGGGCAAACCGTAATGTTAGCTCCGGCAACAGGCTTTTATTCTACTCCAGGAGCAGGAATGAATGAAGTTCGTTTGGCTTATGTATTAAATAAAACAGATTTAAACAATGCTATGATTTGTTTGGAAAAGGCTCTGAAAGTATATCCTGGCAAGACAAATTAAGTAGTTTATCCCGAACTATATCAAATCCCATCCGTAAAATATACAGATAGGATTTGCTTTTTACCTTAAAATAGTTAATTTAGCTATCCCAAAACCTGTGGTAGGGCTAAATGGAAACAAAAACATACACTTCTTTTTTTAAGAAACAGGCTCTTTTAATTTTGAGCATGTTGCTGTGCTTTTCTTTTGAAGCATCGGCTATGTCTATTGTTGGTGGTCCCGATGATAGTGTTTCTACTCACCCAAAATTCAAAAGTTTGATTCAAAATATGAACCGTGAACAATTAAGTTCATTGGTAGATTTGCTTTTTGAAATGGATACGATTCCTAGAGACTTAATGAATGAGGTGAATATAGCCATTGCTTTTTTTAATGAAGATGATACTAAAAATGAGCTAAAAACAGCTATTGCCCAATCTTTTCCATCCTCCGATTTATATTCCAGCTGGGAAATAAATAATTTATTTCCTGAAAAAGATATGCTACATTTAAAAGGAGACACCTCTGTAACGCTTCAGTTGAATGGAGGAGAGCGTGGTGATTATTTTCATCCATTTGATGGACCCGTTACATCTGGCTTTGGATGGAGAGATAGTACTCAGCACAATGGAATTGATATCGATTTAAATAAAGGCGATAAAGTTGCTGCTGCATTTGATGGAATGGTGCGAATTGCCAAACGTTGCGGAGGTTTTGGAAATGTTGTAATTATTCGTCATTATAATGGATTAGAAACTGTATACGGTCATCTTTCAAAAATAAAAGTAAAGCCTGGGCAGGTAATTGTTGCCGGACAAATTATAGGATTAGGTGGAAGTACAGGACATTCAACAGGTTCTCATTTGCATTTTGAAATTCGTTTTAAAGGAGTTCCTATTAATCCCAAGTATTTAATTTCATTCACCGATCAAAAATTATTGTGTGATGAAATTACTATTAAAAAAACGAGATGGGGATTGGCGGCCTATCCAACAAAAGAAAAAGTATATACTGTAGACAAAGGAGATACTGTTTTTGAAATTGCAAAACGTTATGCAACAACAACTGCTTCAATAAAAGAAATCAACGGATTAACGGGCAGAGTGAGGCTTAAACCAGGGCAGATAATTTGTATTGCTCAATAATATTATAAAGCATTGTTGTTTAATTTATTCAAGCATCTCATAAAAGCATCTCGCATACCCTCGTATTGTGTTTCTCTTCCTAAATTACTTGAACGGTGTGCTTCATTAATTACTTCGTTAACGTGTGCAATTTGCTGGTTGAGCCATTGAACCACTTCTTGTAATTGGTCTGAGTTCATGGGTTTATAGTTTAGTGTTACAATTAGTACGCTAGTGTTTCTACTTTAGTTTCGCAATATCAGCCTAAAGATGGCTTTTTTAGGATATTTGTATCAAATAAAATTTGAAAAATAATGTTTCGGATTTTTGTAATACCATTTACCATTATAGATTAGTCCGATAGCTCGTGGTATAATGCCGATTCAATATATATATCTGCTTTCGGTATAAACATCTATTGCAAGGGCATCATCTTATAAAAGAGTCTAAAAGGATACATGCATTACTCCAAATAATTTTTTTTGAAATCATTTATTGGCGTTGTGAATGAAAACCAAAATTTTATAATTGATTCATGCGAAGTTTAAAAAATAATTTGGGTTGATTTATTTGATGTTTGTTACGAAAGGTGCTTAAAGTTTAAAGCGTACATGATTATAAAAATAACAGGAAAAACAGCCATCACTGCCATTATTCCACCAAACAATCCGCTAAAGCCAACTAATGCAATGGGTACAATTATTCCAAGTAATTGTCCGCCAGTATATGCAAAAAAGCCAACTTTTTTTTGCTTCCACATCATTAATGCCCCAAACAAACATAATAGATTTGCAGACAATGCAGTAATAGCCAAAGGTAAAGCATGTAATGCAGCTTGATAAGCACCATCCATCATGCTTGACATAAATCCTCCACCAGGCATGCCTTCGATATCTCCTACCAAATTTTGTGTCATTTCAAATTTTTCCAATGCAAATGGAGCTTGAACTAAATTAATTAATCCCATAATAACTCCAATTCCTGCACCGATAAATGTTAAAATGCAAAGTACTTTTAAAAAGCCGGGCAATTTTGCCGGCACCATTTCATTTTGATTTACTTCTTCCATGTTTTTTTATTTAAATTAAAATACAAATACTATCAAAATAAAAATACTCCCAATTACAGGAGTATTTTTTACTAGTAATTAAATTAAAGACTATTTTAAGTTTTTCATATTTAAACCGTACATAACTATAAATGCGGTAGAAATTACAATTCCTACAATTGATAAAGCAAGTCCAGTGTAAACAACACCCATAATTACAGATACTACAGTAGCTCCAACATACATCATAAAACCACTTTTTTGCAATTTCCACATTTTGATAACTCCAAAAAGAGCAACAATTGTAGTTAGAAAACCTACAATAATATAAGCCCAAGTCATACCTGCACTTGGACCTGAGTAAGTAGAAGTGACCCCTTCCATACCCTCAAGAGCACTTGCACCAGCAGATACCATTCCCATAGCACCAATCAAAGTAATGTAGCCGAGAATACCAAAACCTGCAGCAACAAATGATAAGATACATAATACTGTTAAAAATACTGGTCTTTTTGCGGCTTCACCGCCATTGTTTGTTTGTTCCATTGTTTTTTAGTTTTTTTAGTTTATAGCTGAAATTCTTTAGCTAATAAACAAAAAAAGGTCATTCGTCCAAAAGCGGCCATAAATATGTTATTAACAAGTTATTAGTCGAAACCTAAAAATAGCAGAAAGAAAAATTCTTTGTAATTGAAAATCAGATAATTGTAGAATCTTAATTAGATTTTTAAAAAATGAATTTATAAGAGGGATTTTATTCAAGTTTTTTAATCGGAGCTATAAATTAGTTTTATTGCATGAATTTTAGGTGTATTGCATACATTCCAATAAAAGCAATTGATAGAATAATTGATACCCAACTGATAGCAATTCCCAAAACCAAAGTAGGAACAAACAAAATAGCTAAATTTGAAAATGCATAAAAATGAAACCCATTTTTCTTTAATTTCCACATTAAAATAGCACCTACCATTGAACCAATAGTTAATGCTAAAGTGAGCATATAGTATCCCCATCGAGCTTCAATAACTTTTAAGCTATCTGCCATCTGAACTTCATCATAGTTAGGAGCATTTATCATAAATTCCTTTACCATTTCAGAAGTTAAAGGAGTAATAATGCAGGATAAAGATCCCAAACCGGTGAAGATAAAAGTAAGGATGCATAAAACGGATAAGAATTTAGGTCGTTTTACTTGTTCTGCTGTGTTCTCATTTTCAATTTCTTCCATAATTCATTTAAAATTTATTTTTACTCCACAATTCAAAATTCTTTTTTTGTTCATCAGAAATTTTTGCTTGCTTTTGCATTTTAATTGTTTTGTAAAATGATTCGGGTTGAGGAGTTATAGTTACTGATTTTACAATTCCACTGCTGGCAAAGGTAATATCCAAAGGTGCATTTCCAAAATAAGTACACCACTCTGTAAAATTGGTACCACTTGCATCGGGTTTTACTTGCATTGAATTTATTGAAAGAATGTCATCATTTATTCCTATTCCAGCTTCATCAGCTACAGAATTAAT
Source organism: Bacteroidota bacterium (assembly GCA_043783695.1). Lineage (GTDB taxonomy): Bacteria > Bacteroidota > Bacteroidia > 2-12-FULL-35-15 > 2-12-FULL-35-15 > 2-12-FULL-35-15. The sequence continues at coordinate 4,492 of JAYVZC010000054.1, read as the reverse complement.
ATACAAGGCCGTTATTTTACAAATGCCTTCTACTCCATTTACTTTAATTCCCAAAGCATGTTCGTTGAATTTTGAAGCAGGTTGTATTATTAATTCACAACCAATATAATTCATTGCATTTCTCAATAAAGGCTCATAATCAGCTTGTCCGTTTATGTAATTATTAAAAATATCATCGTAAGATGCTCCGGCAAAATGTTCTACAATTGATTTGAAATCTTGATCAGAATAACCTTTGACTTTCAAAGCAAACTCAGTATACAAATGACGCATCACATCGTCCAATGAATTTTTATTTTCTGAATTTTTTCTAACAAACATATCCGTTACAAATGCTAATAAATTTCCTTCATCGTAAATATTTGTTTTGCGATTCGGAATACCCGGAGCATAACCATCTAACCATGTATCAAAAGAAGAATCAGCAACCGATAAATTAAATCTTCCAAAATTATCAAAGTGTTTTTGAAGGCGCTCATCAAATGTTTTTAAATAATCTTGTTCGCTAAAAACACCACATCTGTAAAGTAAATAATCACCATAATAAGTTGTAACTCCTTCGCAAACATAGCCCAATTTTGAATAATTTTCTTTGGTATAATCATAAGGCTGCATTTCAATAGGACGAATGGTTTTCACATTCCAGGCATGGAATAATTCGTGACAACTAAGTCCTAATAAATTTTCATACAATTCACCTTTCATTAAATTGTAACCTGGCCCGAGTGCACAAACCGTTGATGTTGTATGTTCTACTCCATGATATATTCTTGTAGGCAAAATCTGAAATAAAAAATGATAGGATTCAAAGGGAACTTGTTTCATCATCACCATTTGATGAGTACAAAATTTTGTAAAATCAGTTGTAAGTTTTTTCCAATCAGGTTTGCATTCTCCTTGAACCCAGAGATTAAATTCTTTTCCGGCACAAACAAATTTATTGTGTTGCAATGTAGCAGAAGCAATGAAAGGAGAATCGGCTAATTCGTGAAAATTTTCACAAAAAATCACATTCTTTTTATGAGATGCACCGCAAGCCAATTTATAGTCTTTTGGTAATTGCAATGTCATTTCACAAACTTCATTTATTCTTTCAGGAATATAAACACAACAATTCACCGGATTCATATACAACTGAGTTGCATCTATAAAAGTAGAGCCTGCATTTAAATCGATAGCGTAATAATTGTATTTAATATGTAATTCTGATACGCCTTTCGTTTGCACTTTCCAGCAATCTTTGGTAGTTTTTTGAAATTTTAAAACATTTCCTTTCTCATCAAAAGCAGCCCATTTCTGCACATTTTTAGCGAAATTTCCCAATTCGTAACGACCCGGACGCCATGCAGGAAGCTGAACCAGTGTTTCTTCCTCATTGACATTGCTTATGAATTCAATGTCAATAAAGTGAAGATGCGGTTTAGTAAAAGATACAATGTATTTCATATTGCAAATGACTATTTGTAAACGAAATTACTAATTAGATTGATAAAATACACAGATTAATAATCCCGATAGCTATCGGGACGTATTTATTCGTTATCCGTACCAGTTTTTTTTATTACTTTCGTAATGTATTAATGAGTAAAATTAATGAGTAAAAAGGTAATTGATAATTGGCTTGCATTAGCTGAATATGATTTAGAAACCTCAAAAGCAATGCTTTTAAGTGGTAGATATATTTATGTCGCTTTTACATCTCAACAAAGTATTGAAAAGATACTAAAAGCTCATTATGTAAAGGAAAATAAAACAACTCCCCCATACACTCATAATTTAAAAAAATTAGTAAGCGAGTTATCCTTTTTCAGTGAATTAAGCCCTGAACAAATTACATTTGTTGAATACGTAAATACATACTACATTGAGTCTCGTTATACAGATGAACTTAATGAAATTGCCAAAAGCCTAAAGAAAAAAAATGCTACGGAATTGTTTGAACAAACAAAAAAATTATTTCAATGGCTAAAAAAGAAACTATAAAAAAGAAACTTTTGAAGTTTCACGAGTTGATCTGTAAAAAATATCCTGTAAAGGGTATGTTTTTATTTGGCTCACATGCAAAAGGAAATGCAAGAAAAGACAGTGACATAGATGTGGCTGTAATACTTGACTATAGTAACCACAGCAAACGAATTGATATTACTGCAAAACTCTTTCACGAAGCGTCAAAAATAGATTATGCAATTGAACCCAAATGTGTTTTTTGGGATGAGTATAAACAACACGAAAAAGCTAGTATTTTAGGTGAAATAATTAGAACAGGAATTAAAATAGTTTAAAAAAAACATGAATATGAGTTACGATTTAATAGTATTAGGAAGTGGTCCGGGTGGTTATGTGGCTGCAATTAGAGCATCACAATTGGGTTTAAAAACAGCCATTATAGAACGTGAAAACCTTGGTGGTATTTGCTTAAACTGGGGATGTATTCCTACCAAAGCATTATTAAAAAGTGCTCAAGTATTTGAATATTTAAACCATGCTGCCGATTATGGAATAACAGTAAAAGGCGGAGAAGCTGATTTCGGAGCGGTTGTAAAACGAAGTAGAGATGTAGCAGATGGAATGAGCAAAGGAGTTCAGTTTCTTTTGAAGAAAAATAAGATTGATGTTATTATAGGAACAGGAAAAATAAAAGCTGGAAAAAAAGTAGATGTTACCGCAGATGGGAAAACAACTACTTACGAAGCAAAAAATATAATTATTGCAACTGGTGCACGTTCACGTGCATTACCAAATTTACCTCAGGATGGTAAAAAGATTATTGGTTACCGTGAAGCCTTGACTTTGCCAAAAATGCCAAAAACAATGGTAGTAGTTGGTTCTGGAGCTATTGGAAGCGAGTTCGCATATTTTTATGCAACAATGGGAACAAAAGTAACGTTGGTAGAATTTCTTCCAAGTATTGTCCCTGTTGAAGATGCAGAAGTATCAAAACAATTGGAACGCTCGTTCAAAAAAATGGGCATTGATGTAATGACAGAGGCAAATGTGGAAAGTGTTGATACAAAAGGAACAGATTGCAAAGTAAAAATCAAAACTAAAAATGGAGAAAAAATTATTGAGGCAGAAATAGTTTTATCAGCAGTTGGTATTCAAGCAAACATCGAAAATATTGGTCTAGAAGAAACAGGTATTGCTACAGATAAAGGGAAAATTTTAACAAATCCTTTTTACCAAACAAATATCCCCGGATATTATGCGATAGGTGATTGTATTGGCGGACAAGCATTAGCACACGTTGCTTCCGCAGAAGGAATTATTTGTGTTGAAAAAATTGCTGGTCATCATCCAGAACCTTTAGACTATAATAACATTCCGGGCTGTACTTATTGTCAGCCGGAAATTGCATCTGTAGGAATGACAGAAGCAAAAGCAAAAGAAACAGGAAAAGAAATTAAGATTGGTAAATTCCCATTTTCTGCAAGTGGAAAAGCAAGTGCTGCAGGAGCAAAAGATGGATTTGTAAAATTAATTTTTGATGCGAAGTATGGTGAATTATTAGGAGCTCACATGATTGGTGCAAACGTAACCGAAATGATTGCAGAAATTGTAGCCATTCGTAAATTAGAAACAACAGGACACGAAATCATTAAAACAATTCACCCTCACCCAACAATGAGTGAAGCCATTATGGAAGCTGCTGCTGCTGCTTATGGCGAGGTTATACACATGTAGGTGGGAGTTATTAATTATGAGTTATCAGATTTCGAAACAAAAAAGCCTCGAATTTCTTCAGCACTTTTTAAACTCATAACTTGAATAATATTAATCGAAAAAATAAAAAAGAATGAAAGCATATGTATTTCCGGGACAAGGTTCCCAGTTTGTTGGGATGGGAAAAGATTTGTACGAAACATCTCCACTAGCGAAAGAACTGTTTGAAAAAGCAAACACCATTTTAGGATTCAGAATAACGGATATTATGTTTGCTGGGACAGACGAAGAATTAAAACAAACAAAAGTAACTCAGCCAGCTATCTTTTTACATTCGGTAATCTTAGCAGCTACTATGGGTGATAGTGTGAAACCAGAAATGGTTGCTGGACATAGCTTAGGAGAATTTTCAGCATTGGTTGTAAACAAAACATTGTCATTTGATGATGCTCTTGTTTTAGTTTCTAAACGCGCTTTAGCGATGCAAAAAGCTTGTGAAATGAACCCATCTACCATGGCAGCAATTTTAAATTTGGATGATAAAATTACAGAAGAGATTTGTGCAGAAATTACAAAAGGTGGAGATATTGTTGTTCCGGCAAATTATAATTGTCCGGGTCAATTAGTCATTTCCGGGTCAATCAACGGAGTAAACATAGCTTGTGAAAAATTAAAAGCTGCTGGAGCAAAACGCGCATTGGTATTGCCTGTTGGAGGAGCATTTCACTCACCGTTAATGCAACCGGCAGCCATAGAATTAGAAGCGGCAATAAATGTTACAACCTTTAATCGACCTATTTGTCCCGTTTATCAAAACGTTACTGCAAGTGCA
>JAYVZC010000053.1:0-12426 GCA_043783695.1 Bacteroidota bacterium | reverse complement strand
CCATGAGTATTTTTCATAAAATATTTGAACAGTTCCATGTATTCATCTATCCGATTGTAATCGTAATAAGGAAAGCCCGTTGCTAATAATGAATCGGATAATTTTGCTGTTTTTGAAACACTTATTTCTTTTCCATTTAAAAATGCTTTGCTTCCTTCCCAAGCATAAAAACATTCGGCCAAATTAATTTCATAAATTACTCCTAATACCAACTCTTCTCCTGCCTGTCCCTGCCTGTCCGGCAGGCAGGCGGTAGGCAGGTTTCTTAATAATGCTATGCTTATTGCAAAACAAGGAATTCCATGAATAAAATTGGTTGTGCCATCCAATGGATCGATTATCCAATTGTAAAGTGCTCCTTTTTTTGAAGATGTCCCTTCTTCTGCAATAAATCCTGCTTCAGGCAATAAAAGGGATAGTTTTTCAACGATGAATTTTTCGGAAGTTTTATCAACGTAAGAAACAAAATCGTTTTTACCTTTTATCTCAATCTTTTCGGAACTGAATTTAGTTTGTTCCGATTTAATGAAATCACCTACTGATTTCGATAGTTCACCTACTTCTTGGCAAAGTGTTTGTAAGTTAATATCCATGCTTGAATAGTTTATTCACAAAGTTACGTTTAAAACACTATCAGTTATAGGTTTATCAAAAGCAATTATTTGATTAATTTTGATACCGAGTATGAAAAATCAGTTGAATAGTAATAGTTCTCATAAAAGAGTCAGTATTTTTATTGGCTTTATTTTCCTGTTTATTTCTCCTGCATTATTTGCTCAAGCACCTTTGTTTAGTATTAAATTAAAATTTTCAGTTCAAGAAGGTGGGTTAGAAAATTCATTGATTACTATTACTCGCGATGGAAAACCATATAGAGTAATTGATCCAAGTAAAGGAAAGTATTTTATTGATTTAGAATTAGGTTCCGATTTTGTTTTCACTTTTACAAAACCCGGGCACATTAGCAAGCAAGTAATAATCAACACAGTTGTTCCAAACGGAAGAGAAAAAGAAGATTTTGCAAAGTTTACTGCTGATGTAGGGTTGGAAATGCAACCAGAAGACAAAATTGTAACTTATTCTCAGCCCGTTGGAAAAATAAAATTTAGTGGAATAACCAATGATTTTGATTTTGATAAAGATTATACTCAAACAGCAACGGAAGCCCAAAAGAAAGATAAAGAAGCAGCTAAGCCAAAACCGAAAGAACCAACTCCAAACCCTCGTCCGGTTCCGCCCAAACCTGTTACTCAAAATTTGCCTCCAAGCAATCCTATTCCTGTTGTTGTAAAACAACCTGAATATAAGCCTGAACCACCAAAAAAGAAACCTATAGTGGTGGAGCCTGTTGTTCCTGAAAAACCGATTGTAAAAAACAAAGAAGAAAAAATTATTCAAAAAGATCGCCTAAAAATTACAATCATAACTGTTACTATAAATGATGTTCCTTTTGAATATAAGAAAGAAGAATACTCTTGGGGAGGCACTTACTATTACAGAGACGGAAAGAATATTACGGAGCCTACTTATGAAAAGGAAACGGATTAATTTCCTTAAATCTTTACAGATTTCTTTTCCAATTTTCTGAAATACCAAATTCCAATTAATCCTAAAAAGAAAAGTATTGTCGAAATTAATTCGGCTTGTGTAAATCCAAATCCATTTATATGGTACAAGGTATTTACACGAATTTTTTCAATAAAAAATCGTTCAACTCCATTAAATATAAGATAAATAGAAAATAATACTCCGGGAGTTTTAATTCGTTTTCGAATGTTCCAAAGAATTAGGAATAAAAATAAGCACATTAATGTTTCATAAAATGGAGTTGGGAAAACGGGGGGAACTAAATGATTGCAATATTTATTACCGGGACAATTTAAAATGGGCTCACCATAACTAACAACATTGTGAGGATAATCAAAGCTCCAGATCCAATCGGGAGCCCAACTTAGCCAATTTGGTTTCGGATTAATATTATCAATTCCCCAATCGCCATCTCCCGACATGTGGCAACCAATTCTGCCAACTGCATAACCAATCATAATAGAAGGAGCAGAGGAGTCAATTAAATGGGGCGTTGGAATACCGTTTTTCTTTCCGTACCAAATTAATGCAATGGATGCTAGAATTAATCCTCCATACATGGTTAATCCATCAAATGAAAGCAATGCAGCCATTGGATCTGCAATAAAAGTGTCCCAGTTTTCTAAATTGTGAAATATTTTTGCTCCGATCAATCCGGCAAACGCAGCAATTAATGTCATGTTACCAACATGTTGATAAGGATGCATGGGTTCTTCTACCCAAACTGGTGTTGCTAATTTTGTTTTTTCTTTTTCTCTGTATTTAAAATAGACAGAGATACTAGCAAGGACAATTCCTCCAATCAAATTTCCTTTTGTGGACAATAAAAATCCTTGTGTGTCTTCAGTGAAAGCAGCGAAATTTAAAATGATGTAAAGAACTTTATAGCCAATTAAAAAACCAATTAATCCCGAGAAAAATAACTCGCTGGTTGTAGCTTTTTGCCCCTTTAAAACTTTTACTGTAGTTGATTTTAATAAGCCATCTTCCTCTTTTCGTTTTAGTTCTTTTGTCCAAAAATAAGCCGATGTTAAAAAGGCAATAGCAACAAAAAATCCAAACATTTGCACCATTTTTAAGAAAGGAAGGTTGATTCCAAATAAATCTTTAAAAGCGTAATAGAGTGATGGATACATATATGCTACGAATTACGAATATTTACGAATTACGAATCTGTGTTTGCTAAGTCACACAAGTTTTATGCGAATTTACGAATAATGTTTATTGGAATGGTTGTTTATTTTTTACAATCATCCCGTGCTGTTACCCTGAGCGTAGTCGAATGGGTGGGATCTCATTATTACGGAGACTAGTTATGCTAACAGGGAGGATTCCGTGTCGTAGCACGGAATGACGTTTATAAGGTTGTTTTGTTTTATTCCAATCCCAACATTGCTCTAAAGGATTCTTTGCCTTCTTTTGTTTTTTTTAAGTTGGTGATGAGCAAAATAGCTCTGTCGATACGCAGTTGACTATTTTTAACTGTATTTACATAATGAATGATGTAGCGTTGTTTTCCAGGAGTTAGCATTTTAAATCTTCTCATTCCTTCATCATCTTGCTCCAGAAGTTCTTTTAATTCATCGGATAAAGTCATTCCGTATTCGCTTTCATCTTTTTTCAATGAAATGGTAATAGTGTCTTTGAATTTTAATCCCAGTTTTTTTAAACGCAACATGTTGATACTGATGTAGCCGCTTCCATTTCCCAAAGCCACCAATCCGCCTTGAAAGGTGAGTTTGTTATTTACTGTGCAAATTAAACGCATTTTAAATTTGCCTCCAAGTTTTTCAATAATATCTGGAGGTACTTCAAAATAATGCATTCCAACCAAATGCTCTAGTTTATAGATTTTGGTTTTGTAGGTTATTTCAGTTTCTTTTTTCTTTGCCATTTTTCTTTCATCAAAAAAGGGGCGTTAGCCCCTTTACATCTGGTTTAGCAAACACAGACCTGCCTGCGGTAGGCAGGTTAGTAATATTCGTTTTGATTAGTTATTAGTAACCTATTCTTCTTTCTCAGCATTTTCGTATTTCACAATATCTGTTGCAAAATCCATGAAAAATTTGTGAGCAGATGTAAATACAAAACGATTATCACCTGTTTTTTCGATAATGTTTCTTCTGTTTAATGTGTTGATGAAATTTTTACGGGCATCCGCATCTTTCAATTGTTTGTTTGATAGAATCAAATCGATGTACGATGAATTGGTAAAATAGTTTTCTATTTCTTCCATTTCAAATTCTGAAAACTGAATTCTTTCTAAGAAATTTTTTCCATCTCTATCCAATTCATAACTCAAAAGAGCAATAAAAATACAGATATCACGAGATAACATTTCTGCTGATTCTTCAGAAACAATGTATGCATAGTCCTGAGTCAAACGCAATTCATAATTAAATGAAGCTTTGAAAAAGTAAGTATACGATTGCTCATTGTCTTTTACTGCTTGATAAGTGCGTTCGTTGGGCAGCATAAATTTGCCTGCCATCAAGTCTTCGACTATTTGTCGGTGGTGATTAGGAAATTCCATCTTGTGTGTCGATTGTTAGTGATTGTTGATTGATAGTTACTTTCGGAACTGTTAAGGTTAAGTCGTTGATCTTTATTTTATCAAATTCTGGTTTTACGCCATATTCACGTTCAATATCTTCATCAAAAGCCAATGTAGTAAGTGCAAAGAATTTTTCTATTTCTACTTTTTTATAATCTTCTTTCAATGTTTTGTTACACCAGCTAAAGAAATTTTCGACAGGTAAATTGTCTTTTAATTTTTTAGTGTAATGCTCTTTATCAAAAATCCATTTTTCTGCTTCGTTTTCTTCTTCTTCAAAATAAACATCGGTTTCATTTTTGAACTGTTCGAATATTTCAGAAGCATTGTAAAATGTATCTTTTGAATAAACAGAAATTTCTTTGCGTTTAAGCAATTTAGGAGATTTGCGTTTATATGGATTTTTCAAATAAGTAATCCATCCTGTTAAAATAATCGATTCCGTTCTGATGCGCTCAATTAATGGCAATAATTCATTTGTCAAAATTTTTGATTGACGCAATAAATTATCATTCACTTGAATCAATTGAAAATAAAGTTTTTCAAACTGAATGCGAGCACTTTCATCATCAAAATTCAAACGGTACTTATTTGAAAATTCTGATATTTCGTACAATTTATTTGCAACCGAAGTTGAATGGTTGATGTCGAGAATCTTATTCAGTGGAATAATATATTCATCGATCCAACGGGAAGCACGCACAATTTTTTCGCGATAATTTATCTTCTTAACGTTAGCTTTTAACTCGCGCGTTTCCTGCAATAAACTTTGAGTGTTGCGTTCCACCATTTCGTAAAAGGTGCGGACTTCTATTGCTAAGTCGTTCAAACGTTGACTCAGATTGACTTTATCGCCATTTATATTTTCTCTGATCTTGCGGAAAAGTTCAGCAATTGAAGTATGATATTTTTCAATTGTTTCCGGCAACATTGGTTTGAATTCGCTCAATACGAATTCGATTAAGTTATAATAAACAGTACGAATTTCGTAATTGTCGTTTACCGGACTCAATATTTTGTAATCAATCAATTGTGTACGAATATGACTTTCGTGTTTCGCAACAATTTGATTCAATACTTCATACGCTATGATACCTTCCTTGGATTGTGTTTCATACAATTCAGCAATCACTTCGTAATGTTCCAATAAAAAGCGGAGTATGGTTTTTGGTTCTGCCTTCATTTATTATAATGTATTGCTTAGTTCAAATTTTTTAAATTCTTTTTTCCAATTTTTTCTACAACACCATTTCTTTCTACTATCACCGCATTTTGTTTTTCGTTGATATTGATTTTTCCTTTTGATGGATAAATGAAATAGTATTTGTTGAATCCCTCCACTGCATCCGGTGCAGCAAAAATTGGAATGAAATTATGTGCATTACAGAATTTCACAAGCTCTGGACGGTTTTGCTTATCAATTGTAGCAACCTCATCAATAAACAAGGTGATTTTATTTTGCTCGTCCGTAATTGCCAATCTGTTGATGATAGCCATGATAATTACCAAACGAATCATTCTGTCTGTTCCATCCGACTCCACTTGGTTAGCTAAATCCACACGTTTTTCAGTTCCTTTGATTTCTAATAATAATTCGATGTTGAATAATTCATCAAAATGAACTTTTTTACCTGTATCTAAATAAGTATTTAGGATTTTTAAGTTTTCTGATTGATCAAAATCAAAGCTCATTTGTCCGTTAAACTCCTGAATAGAACTGATAGCTTTCAATTCACTCATGATACGTTCGTTGTCAATCAGGTCAATTTTTAATGATTCGATATTCGAGATACGAGTCGTTGCTAATTTTGAGTTGAACTTTTCGTAAACAAATTGTTTGAATTCTTCGTAACGTTTCAATAAAGTAAAAGCAGGGTTAGCAAATTGGGTAGAGATACTTGACAGCAAACCATCAATACTTCTTTCTTTATCACTCAAACAAGCAATTTCTTCTTCCACAAAAGTGATGAACTCTATTTCGTCAGCAATACTGCTTCTCAAGCGATATTTTAATCCTTCAAATACAACATCTTTGTTTGCTTTTAAATCGTGACGGTCTTTTTGGTGAATTTGAATTTTTGAATAGATATAATCCAAATTGTCGTTCGTCTCATATTCGCGAGGTTCCACTTCAATGGATTCCATTTCCATTTTACGATCTTTTAATTCTTTTACACGAAGTTCAAGATTACGTTTTTCCTCATTCAATTTATCCAGCATGATCTGCTTGGTAGCAATTTCTTTTACCAAATCATTCAAATGCAATTCCAATTCTTTCTTCTCTTCGTTGTATGATTTTATTTCTTCAATAATGCCTTTAACCGCTCTTTCTAGTTGAGGCTTGGTTTCGATGCCTTTGATTTTTTCTTTGATAACTTCAAGTTCTCCAAGAATGCTCTTTAATTTGAAATCTGTTTTTTCTTTATCTACAACTGTTTTTAAAAGTTCTTCTGTTATTTTTTTCTCAGCAAGCAAAACTTTCAACTCGTCTTTCAATTCTTTTACAGAACGGAATTCAGTTAATTCAATTCCTTTGGTGATATCAATTTCTCCATCAAAAATGTTCATCAATTTATCAGAAACTTTTTTGATCTGCTTTTTGATTTGTTTACTAGGCAAACTCAAGACTTGCTCCGAAAGGATAGCATTCAATAACTGTTTAGTTTTTTCGTCATCCGAAATTTTGTGGATCAATAAATTGTTGTAGTTGTTGATTTGGTTTTCAACAGATGCAATTTTATCGTTCACTTTTTCCAAACGGAATTCTAAATGCTTACTTGATAATTTTTGGCTTTCGATGGTTGTAATTCTGTTCTCAATTTCCTTACGCTCTTGATCCAAATTTTTCATGGATTCTTTTAAGAAATCAATAGTTTCGTATTTATTGATCTCATCCAATTCTTTTTGCTTTTCGCTTAGGAAATTGGTTTTATTTTTTATTTCCGCATTTTTTTCACCGATGTAAGAAGCATAATTTAATTCTTTCGGTTTTAAAATTTCATTAATCTCATTATGAATAGCAGCAATGTGTCGACCGCGTTCTACCGAAGAGATTTCCAATTCAGGAATTGCGGCAACATAAGCACTATTGAAAGCATAAAGCAATTCACTTACAATCGTTGTCTTTGAATTGTGAACTTTTACTAATTCGCGAAAGTCAAGGAAATCCTGACGAACAGCTTTGATGCTCTTAATTTCTTCGTTGATACGAAGTAGATCGGTAATGTCTTTTTTGTTTTTCTGAGAAAAGTTCAATCCTTCGTTCTCGCGGTTATCTGCAATGATCAACGATTCTTTTAATGTTTTGTTGGTGATCAATTTTGAGTTGATCAAGTAGCGATAAACTTTTGAGAAGTTGTTACTTAAGCCGTCAGCTTTTACTGTGTCTTCTAACCAAACAACCGCATTGTTTTTTGTTCCGCGATGATATACAGCATTAAATACATCTGTTTTTGTAGCGAATTTGCTATGCATTACACCTCTTTTGTTGAGGTTTTCTAATACTTCATCAAAGCTCAATAAGCGTTGGTGAGTGCCTTCTGCTTCAAAGAAGAAATCTTCGTTGTAATCGCTTTCGATTTTATAATATTCTAGTTCTCCATCTGTATTTCGTTTTACCAAAATACAGTAGTAACCCATTTTGTTGATTTCAAAAATCAAGAAACTCTTGTTATGAGTAGGGAAGTAGTGGTGAATGGTTTCTTTATCACCTTTACGCTGACCACTGAAAGACATTTTTTGTCCGTCAACCACAAACAGGAAATTCAGCGCATAAATTAGCGTGGATTTACCAATGTTGTTAGGTCCAACCAATTGGATAGAATCACAATTGTCGAGTTTCATTTCGGCCTTGCCGTAACCTTTTGAGTTAATTAAGGAGATTCGAGTAAGCATCTTTTATAGGATTATAAGATTTATGCTCAAATATACTTTAATGGCTTGGGTTATTTGTTGGCTGAATTGCCTGTTAATAACAATTCGTTTAAAATAAGGGTTGAGGGAGGTTTTATGTTAAAAAAATTAAAGTTTTTAAAAGTTTTAACGGGGACTTGATTTTTGGGAAAATTTGATTATAACTATAAAAGCTTAGCCGACAGGCTGGTCTGCGGCAAAAAAGGATGTTCTTACAAAAATGTTTTCAACCATTTAAGTGCTTCTGCTTCACTGGTCATTATTTTAGTTGGAGTAATAGGTTTATTAAAAGTGATGTAAGCGTTTCCCATCATTTTTTGAATGCTATTTTTCACAACAAAAACACTTGCTAAAGTATACTGATTAGCTTCAATCCCAGAAGCATATTTTCTTGCATCGTAACTTGCTAATGAATAATCTCCTGCAATAAATAACAAAGGATATTTTTTACCGCCTCCAACTTCTGCGAAAGCGTTAACCATTTGTTTTCCGTCAATCAATTGAATAGTGGTATTGGATTTCATTTCAATTTTAATAATGCCATCGCTCCGCAACGATACATTAGAACCTGAATTGTTCACAGTTTTTAGGATGGTTATTTCGCTCATGATCTTATTTGAATTGAGTACACCAAATTTAAACTAAAAAACGGAATAAATTTTTGAATTATCTATGCGAAGATATGAACAGGTTCGGAAATGTTTGTAATAAGGATATCCCCATCTGCATCCAACTCTTTTAAATCAACTTGTTTAAGTTGGTTGATTAAATCAGCATTGTAAGGTGTTTTTACTTTTATGTAATTGTCAGTAAAGCCATGCATAAAGCCTGCTTTGTTGTCCGATTCAAAAAGAACTGTGCGAGTTTCACCTAAATGTTGCTCGTAAAAATGGCGTAATTTTTTTGCGGATAAGATGCGTAACATTTTATTGCGTTTTTTACGAAGGACAACAGGGACAACTTCTTTCAGATGAATTGCATCCGTATTATCTCTTTCGGAATAAGTAAATACGTGGAGATAAGAAATGGGTAATTCGTTCAAAAAATTATAAGTATCTAAAAAGTCTTCCTCTGTTTCGCCAGGAAAACCAACTATTACATCCACACCAATACAACAATGCGGCATTAGTGATTTTATTTTTGCAACACGTTCGCTATACAGTTCTCGCAAATATCTTCTGCGCATAACCTTCAGCATCTTGTTGCTGCCCGATTGCAGAGGAATGTGAAAATGCGGGACAAATCTTTTTGACTGAGCAACAAATTGAATTGTTTCATCTTTCAATAAATTAGGTTCAATGGAAGAAATTCTGAATCTTTCAATACCTTCTACTTCATCCAACGCTTTTACTAAATCGAAAAATGTTTCTTTTTTTATTTCTTTTGAATTTTGACTTAACTCTTTTGACTTAGTTGTTTTCCCAAAGTCGCCCAAATTAACACCGGTCAAAACAACCTCTTTCACATCTTGCTTAGCAATATCAGTTGCATTTTTAACAGCGTTTAAAATAGTGTCGCTTCTACTGCTTCCTCTTGCTAAGGGAATAGTACAAAACGAACAATTATAATCACAGCCATCCTGAACTTTTAAAAACACTCTTGTTCTATCTCCAAAAGAATAAGAATCAACAAAAAAATTAGCTTCTTCAATTTCGCAACTATATACTTCTGCTTTTGATTTTTTAGATAAATCGGTAAGATAATTTAGGAGTTTGAATTTTTCGGAAGCACCTAAAACCAAATCCACGCCATCAATATTGGCAATTTCTTCGGGTTTTAATTGTGCATAACATCCAACAACAATAACATAAGCATCAGGGGAAACTGATAGTGCTGATTTTACTATTTGTTTGCACTCTTTGTCGGCATTTGCTGTAACAGAACAAGTATTGATAACGTAAACATCACTAGGTTGCTTAAAGTCAACTTTTTGATAGCCCTGTTCATCAAATAAACGAGCAATGGTGCTTGTTTCAGAAAAATTGAGTTTGCAACCCAATGTATAAAATGCTACTTTTTTCATCTAAGATTGCGAAGTTACGAATATTACCCAATATTACAGCGGTTTGCCTTTAATTTGGGGCTTTAACCGTTGTTGGTATTAACGATTGCAATAGTATAAATCTGGCAAAAGCGAATTTTATGATAGCTATTGGTTAAAAGCTTGTTATTCTGCCAATGCTCAATGAAATTGTACTTTATCCGCAATATCAATAATTTGTTAAAAAAACTGTTAATAAGTGAAAAGAGTTGCATCGTTTTTACACAAAAGGTTTTCTTAAACTTGAGCATAATTAAAACATTGTTTTTTTAGATTTAACATCCCGAATAAAATTTGCTTATGAAAAAGCCACTTATATATATTTCATTATTTGTTTTTGTTGTTGCTTGTTCATCGAGCGATGAAAAAACGGAAGACACAAGAACTGTATTTAAGTATAACGATTTGACTACAAATATGACATCGCTTGATCCTGCCGCAGCGAGTAACTTCGAGAAAATATTAGCTGTAAACCAATTGTACAATGGCTTAGTGGAGATGGATGATTCACTTCATGTAAGACCTTCTATTGCTAAGTTTTGGAAAATTTCTTCGGATGGTTTAACATATACTTTCAATTTGCATACGGATGTAGTTTTTCACGATAACGAAAATTTTGAAGGTGGAGTTGGTAGAAAAGTAACATCAAAAGATTTTGTTTACAGTTTTAATAGATTACTCGACCCCAAAGTTTCCAGTGCTACCACTCTTTTAACGAACATAGATATTAGAAATGCCGGAGGATTTGAAGCAAAGGACGATTCTACACTTATTATTCACCTTAAAAAACCGTTCTCCCCTTTTCTTGGAGTTTTAACCATGAAATATTTTTCTGTTATTCCAAAGGAAATAGTAGAACATTATGGTGAAGATTTCAGAAGAAATCCGGTTGGGACGGGTCCATTTAAATTTAAAATGTGGAACGAAGGTTCGAAATTAGTTTTTGTAAAAAACGAAAAATATTTTGAATATGAAAATAGTAATCGTTTGCCATTTATAGATGCGGTTTCTTTCTCTTTCATAAAAGACAAGGAAACATCTTTCCTAGAATTTATGCAAGGAGATTTAGATATGGTTTCAGGCATTGATGCAATCAATACAGATGAAGTGCTTACAGTTGAAGGTCAATTAAAAGAAAAGTATAAGAGTTTGTTTAAGATGCAAACACAGCCGTATTTAAAAACGGATTATCTAGGATTTTTAATTGACGAAAATATTCCACAGTTTAAAAAGTCGCCTCTAAAAATAAAAGCTATTCGACAAGCCATCAATTATGGTTTTGATAGAAAAAAAATGGTAATGTATTTGCGAAAAAATTTAGGAACACCTGCTACTGCTGGTTTTATTCCTCCCGGATTACCTTCATATAATAGCGCAAAAGTAAAAGGCTACGATTACAATCCCGATAAAGTAAAAGAGTTGTTGTTTCTTGCAGGTTTTCCTGATGGAAAAGGTTTGCCGGATATTACTTTGTCAACCACCGAACAATATTTAGAATTAGCAGAATATATGCAATCTCAATTGGCTGAATTCGGAATAAAAATTAGAATTGATGTGCAAAAAGCTAGTGTATTAAGCGAAGCAGTTGCCAATTCAAAACTTAATTTTTTCCGTAAATCATGGGTATGTGATTATCCTGATGAAGAAAATTTCTTTTTTCTTTTCTACAGTAAAAATTGGAGTCCTCAGGGACCAAATTATACGCACTATTCCAATCCACAGTTTGATATTTTGTACGAAAAATCACAATCGGAATTAAGTGATTCTGTTCGTTACGATTATTATCAGCAAATGGATCAGCTGTTAATTGATAATGCTCCAGTTGTTCCTTTATACTACGACCAAGTAGTGAGATTGGTGCAGAATAATATTACCGGACTGACTTCTAACTCTATGAATTTGCTTTCTTTGAAGAGGGTAAAAAAAACAACTGCTAAATAGTTTTAAGTTGGAACTTATTGCTTCTCCAAGTAACAAACAACAGGATAGTGATCCGACAATTCTTCTTTTATCGTACTGAAATTATAAGATTTGAATTCTTTGCTATGAAGAATGTAGTCAATTCTAAAAGAGGGAAAAACTCCAATGTAACTTCTGCCAAAACCATTTCCGCTTTCCACAAAAGAATCTGTTAAATTTTTAGCAATTGTGTTCCTAGTATAAGAAGCCGGTGTGTCGTTAAAATCACCGCAAACAATTACAGGATATGGTGAAGATGCAATGCTTGCTTGTATTAAATCTGCTTGTTTTCCTCGTTTTATAAATGCTCTCTTTAATCGTTTTAAAATATTTTTGGAATGTTCTACATCTTCTGTTTCCACATCTTTTTGCA
>JAYVZC010000052.1:0-5337 GCA_043783695.1 Bacteroidota bacterium | reverse complement strand
TTTTATCATATAATTTCCAATCAACATTTGTTTTTTTTGCCAAAGCGGCCTGCTCATGAATGTTTATTGGAAAATCTTCCTGAGAAGGAATAACAGCGGGCATTGCTCTTGATCCATCATCCAAGCCAATCCAATCTGTTTTTCCTCCTTTATAATATACTTGATTTTTTCCTGTGGTAATAGTATTGTATCCGCCACCAATAGAAAAAGATTGAAAATTTTCCTCCGGAATATTTTTTGTGTTGATTTGAATAATCCCACCTGCAAACTCAGCCGGAAGCTCTGGTGTAGCAGTTTTAATAATCGTTAAATTATCCAACATATTGGAAGGAAAAATATCAAAAGCAAAAGCTTTTCTGTCGGATTCGGAACTTGGTAATGGAGCCCCATTAATATAAGCTGCATTGTACCTATCATTCAAACCTCTAATAATTGCAAATTTATTATCCTGAATACTTGCTCCGCTTACTCTTTTTAAAACATCACTTGTGCTTTTATCCGGTGTTCGTTTTATGCTTTCGGAAGAAACACCATCTGATACACTTGCATTGTTTTTTTGTAAAACCAGCAAAGCACCTGTCGACTCTCTACTCATTGTTGCCGTAACTTCTATCACGCCCAAATCAGTTGATGCCGTTTGCATTGTAATTGTAATAATAGTTGGCTCACCCGTTTTAACAACTACATCTGTAATAATTTTAGTATTGTAAGAAATCAATTGACAGGCAATAGAATAATTTCCGGGAGCAAGATTAGCAATTGTAAAAGCACCATCTAAATCGGTATTACTTCCAGTTGTAGTTCCTTTTATCACAACAACTGCACCCGGCAAAGTTTCACCTGTTTTTTCATCGATTACTTTCCCTTTTATGCTAGAGTTTTGAGAAAAGACTACCTTTGTAGTAATAATAATTACAAGTGCAATAAAAAATTTCAATTTCATTTTAATCTATTTAATTCGGCCACAAAGTAATTGTGTGAAAGTCAAGATAGGGTTAATCAAAAATTAAACTAGTGTTAAGTAAATGAATGTCATAATATTGTTTGTTAATATTATGTTAATTTGAATTTAACACTGTAATTACAGCTAAAAGAGAACTTTACACTGAATTAAAAATAAATAATTATGAATAATAACGAATACAAAATATTGTTAGTAGATGATGAGCCGGATATTTTAGAATTCTTAAGTTACAATCTTAAGAAAGAAGGATACAACGTATTTACTGCAAACAATGGCAAAGAAGCTGTTGCTGTTGCAAAAAAAGAAACTCCTCAATTAATAATATTGGATGTTATGATGCCCGACATGGACGGCATAGAAACCTGCAGAGAGATTAGAGAAATTACAGGATTAAAGGATGTGATGATTGCCTTTTTAACTGCCCGTAACGAAGATTATTCTCAAATTGCAGGATTTGATGTTGGAGCAGATGATTATATTAACAAACCCATTAAACCAAGAGTTTTAATTAGTAGAATTAAAGCTTTATTAAGGCGAGGAGCAAATTTCGATTCTAGCAAATCAACTGATAAAGTGGATATGGGTGGAATTAAAATTGATAGAGAACGCTATCTGATTGTTCAAGATGGTAAAGAAATGAATCTTCCAAAAAAAGAATTTGAATTGCTTGCTTTACTTGCTTCAAAACCCGGAAAAGTATTTACAAGAGATGTTATTTTAGATAAAGTTTGGGGTGGAGATGTGGTTGTAGGAGATAGAACCATTGATGTTCACATCCGTAAATTACGTGAAAAGTTAGGCGAAGAATTTATTAAAACGGTTAAAGGGATTGGTTATAAATTCGAGTTTTAACTTGCCAACCATTCAATTATTTTATTTCCCTATCTTAGTATAGGATTTAGGGTCAATGAAAAACTATTCTCTTAAAATAATCTTGTTCATGATTTCAGTTTTGCTCGCTGCAGCAATTACTGTGATTATGATTTTTTGGGGTGAACTAATCGCCTTTCTGCTTAGATGGAACGGACCACTTTTCGTCTTTCTCGTTTCCTTAACAACATCCCTTCTATTACTTTTAATAATAAATAAATTACTTTTCAAAAAAATTAATCAACTTCATGGAACAGTAAAAAACTATCGTGCAAATAGTGACAACCCTCCTTCTAATCCCGATTACAGCAATAACGAAATTAACAATCTCAATTTAGAAATTTTAGCTTGGGCGGATGATCGTAAAGATGAAATTGAACGATTAAAAAAATTAGAAGTTTATAGAAAAGAATTTTTAGGAAACGTTTCTCACGAATTAAAAACACCTATTTTTAATATTCAAGGATACGTTTTAACCTTATTGGATGGAGGTTTGGAAGACCCGTCCATCAATAGAAATTATTTGGAACGAGCAGAAAAAAGTATCGACAGGATGATCACCATTGTTGATGACCTAGAAGCTATATCACAACTAGAAACTGGCGAACTTCAAATTGAAGCCGAACGCTTTGATATTTATAATCTTGCAAAAGACGTTGCAGACGCACAAGAAATGAAAGCTACTGCAAAAGGAATTATTCTCACTCTTCCTGAAGATTCAAAATCCGTTTTTGTTCATGCCGATCGCTTTAGGATTCGACAAGTACTTGTAAATTTAATTGTGAATTCGGTTAAATATGGTAAAGAATATGGAGAAACCAAAATTCGTTTTTACGATGTGGGAGACAATATAATTATTGAAATTGCCGACAATGGGATTGGAATAGAAAAAGAACACTTACCACGCTTATTTGAACGTTTTTATAGAGTTGATAAGAGCCGTTCGCGAGAACAAGGTGGCACTGGATTAGGCTTAGCCATTGTAAAACACATTATTGAGGCTCATAATCAAACCATAAATGTAATGAGTACCGAAGGTGCGGGCACCGTTTTTTCTTTCACTTTAAAAAAAGGATAATTTTTTTTCGTACATTTATAAACGAACATCTGTTTTATCCTTTACTCAAATTTTTAAAGCATGACCGAATTAATTATTGAAAAAACAAAAGAAACTCCCGAAATTAATTTCAATCATAAAACAGGAATTTTAAAAATTAAAGGAAGAGCCTATTCGAATGATATTTACCAACTCTTTAAACCATTAAACAGTTGGCTGGATGAATATATTGCCAACCCAAAGGAAATTACCATCATTGATTTAAAAATAGAATATTGTAATTCCATTTTTAATAAATTACTAATCATATTTTTAGAAAATTGCAAAAAGGTTATTCAAAAAAATAAAAATTTGATTATTAAGTGGAATTATGAAAAAGAAGATAGAGAAAGTTTAGATGAGGCCAACCACATATCCCAACTCATTAATTTTCCAATTGAGACAATAGAATTTTAGATTGCAACAATTATTTTTTCGTCATCACTTCCGCTTGCATCTTACTCAAATTATTTAACACCAATTGATAGACTTCCGTCAATAGCAATGGATTTTTTGAGTAAAACTCAAAACTTTCATCGTACAGTTTCTTGGTAATATTATTTTTCTTTAAAATATTCGAATTAGGGTTGATATTGTTCATCACCACTTGATCTCTACTATAAGTGCTAATATTTAAAGAGGCTTCTAACAAATGTACATCCACAAGAACCTCTGCCATCTTTTCCTCTGACAAAATACTATTAGGAATATTCACCCGATCTTCGATAGACGAACATGCAGACAAAATAATAATTATAAAAATTGGGATTAGTTTTTTCATGGGTTATTTTTTTTTATTTTTAAAAGACCAAAAAAAAATGAATCTTGAATTTATTTTTGAATAACAATGCGTTTAACAATATTTTTATTTGTGTAAAAATTTGTTACGTGAACAAAATATATTCCGTTACAGATGTTCAATTCTAAATTTTTAATTCCATTACTAGACTTCAACTTCTCAGAAAAAACTATTACCCCTGTAAGATCTGTTAATTCAATCAACATATTCTTTTTTTCTGATTCTTTCAATTTGGAATTCCCAAGCTAAAATGTTCAGTCGCCATTTGTTCAATAGCAGTGCCAATTGCTAAGGAAGATGTAGCAGCCGGAGATGGTGCATTTAACACATGAATTGCGTTTCCGTTTATTTCAATTTTAAAATCGTCAATCATTTCGCCTTCCGGAGCCAATGCCATAGCACGTACTCCCGCACGACCAGGTTTTAAATCATCCATTTCCAAAGACGGAATTAAAGTTCTTAATCTTTTTAAGAAAAACTTTTTTGAAAAAGCACCACGATATTCATCTACTCCAAATTTTATATTTTTTGCAAAAAATTTCCAGGTGCCACCAAATCCAAATGCTTGGGCAGTATCTTTAAATGAAAAATCTGTTTTACCATATCCTTCACGTTTGAAAACAAATACGGCATTTGGTCCACATTCTGTTCCGCCATGTATCATGCGTGTGAAGTGAACTCCCAGAAATGGGTATTTAGGATTTGGAACAGGATAAACTAAGTTTTTTACTTTGCTCAATCCTTTATCCGTTAAATCATAATAATCGCCACGGAAACCAACTATGGCGGTATCAATTTTTGCTCCTTCTTTTTTTGCAACTCTGTCGCTTTGTAATCCTGCACAAGTAATTATATAAGTTCCTCTGAATTTATCTTTTTGAGTAATGACATCGGTATACCCTTGGTGTTTTTCAAATGCTATTACTTCTTGTTCGGTAAGCACTTTGCTTTGTGGAAATTTTGAATGAATGAGTTCAACATATTTTTTGGAAACATCGACATAATCAATAATTCCGGTACACGGCACCCACAAGCCTTCTATTCCAACAACATAAGGTTCAATTTCTTTGATACGTTTTGCATCAATTTTTTCGATACCTTCAACACCATTAGTTAAGCCATTATTAAAAACTTTGTTCATGTGTGCTAACTCTGAAACATGTGTAGCAACCACTACTTTTCCACAAATATCATGTTTTATTTTATGTTCTTTTGCGAAGGCAACAAGCTCTTTTCTGCCATCCACACAATTTTTTGCTTTGTATGAACCGGGCTTGTAATAAAGTCCCGAATGTATAACACCGGAGTTATGACCTGTTTGATGAGCAGCTACTTGTTTCTCTTTTTCAAGGACAAGAATTTTTTTTGTTGGATACTTTATATTGATTTTGTAGGCAGATGCTAAACCAACAATTCCGCCACCAACAATAATAATATCAAATTGATTGTTTTCCACAACTATTGAATTTTCGTAAAAATAATAAATTGTTTTGAGTTACTCTATTTTGCTAAAGATAATAGCAATAACTGATAATTGTGTGTGTTTGTCTTAGGTTTTAATATATTCGCTTTATAAATCAAGTATATGACAAAAATAACATTAGATAC
>JAYVZC010000051.1:0-5342 GCA_043783695.1 Bacteroidota bacterium | reverse complement strand
TTTTTTTAGTTTTTATCAACAAATCTTTATTTATCTTTGGGGTATGGCTAAGAAGTTTCAAAGCAAAACAGAGGGAAAGAAAAAGAGCTTTTTTTTCGAAGAAATACTAAAAGTGTTGTCTGCAAATAGAAATAAAGCACTCAATTACAAGCAGATAGCTGCCGAACTAAAAATAACTGATTTCGCCCAGCGACAATTAATCAATGTTATTTTGGAGGAACTAAAGACCAATGGTTCTGTTATGGAGCCGGAAAGAGGGAAGTTTAAAATAAAAAGTGTAGAATTATATATTACCGGCAAAGTTGACATGACTTCCACCGGTAGTGCTTATATTATATCAGAAGAAACAGAAAAAGATATAGTTGTTGCCCCTAAAAAAACGCTCAATGCCATGCATGGCGATATTGTTAAAGTTCGCGTATTTCCTCATGGAAAAGGAAAGCAAGAGGGAGAAATTGTAGAAGTAATTCTGCGTTCCAAAACCGAATTTGTAGGAACCATACAGGTTTCTCCCCGATTTGCATTTTTGGTTCCAAGTAACATTAAAATTCATGTCGACATTTATATTCCTTTAGAGAAGTTAAATGGTGCCAAAGACGGACAAAAAGCCATTGCAAAAATCACCGAATGGCCTAAAAATGGGGTAAATCCTATTGGGGAAATTATAGATGTATTAGGCAATGTAGGCGAAAATAACACCGAAATGCACGCTATTTTGGCTGAATATGGTTTACCTTACGAATTTCCAAAAGATGTAGAACGCGCTGCCGATCTTATTCCTATTAAAATTACTGAAGAAGAGATTTCTAAAAGACGTGATTTCAGAAAAATAACAACTTTTACGATTGATCCTGTTGATGCAAAAGATTTTGATGATGCTCTTTCTATCCAAAAATTAAAAAACGGAAACTGGGAAATTGGCGTCCACATTGCCGATGTGAGTCATTACGTAAAACCCGATTCCATGATCGACAAAGAAGCTGTTTCTCGTGCAACTTCTGTTTACCTTGTAGACAGGGTTGTTCCAATGCTTCCAGAAGTTTTATCAAACAATGTTTGTTCTCTTCGTCCGAATGAAGAGAAATTATGCTTCTCCTCTGTGTTTGAAATGACGGATGATGCAGAGGTGGTAGCAGAATGGTTTGGAAGAACAATTATTAATTCCGATAGACGATTTACTTACGAAGAAGCACAATTAGTAATAGAAACTGAAGAAGGAGATTTTAAAGATGAAATTTTAACTTTAGATAGATTAGCAAAAACATTACGCGCCAATCGTTTTAAAAAAGGGAGTATTGCGTTTGAAAAAATGGAAGTGAAATTTCATTTGGATGAAGTTGGAAATCCTACTGGCGTGTTCTTTAAGATAGCTAAAGACTCCAATCAATTGATTGAAGATTTTATGCTTTTAGCAAACAGAAAAGTGGCAGAGTTTGTTGGAAAAAAGAAGCAAGAATCAAGAGGCAAAAATCAAGAGCAAAAAACAACAGAGTCGCAAAGACCTTTTGTATACCGCATTCACGACAAACCAAATCCCGATAAATTGCAAAATTTTTCGGAGTTTGTTGCTAAGTTTGGTTATAAATTAAATGTAAAAAATATAAGTACTGTTGCTGATTCATTAAATAATTTATTGAAAGAAGTAAATCAGAAAAAAGAATCGGGGATGATTGAAATGCTGGCTATTCGTACCATGGCGAAGGCGATATACACCACAAAAAATATTGGTCACTATGGATTAGGATTTGATTATTACACACATTTTACTTCTCCCATCCGAAGATACCCTGATGTGATGGTGCATCGTTTGTTGCAACATTATTTAGATGGAGGAAAAAATCCGGACATCGATAAATTAGAAGAACAATGCAAGCACTCTTCCGACATGGAGAAGCTAGCGGCTGATGCAGAGCGCTCTTCTATCAAATACAAACAAGTTCAATATTTAACAGATAAAATCGGACAAGAGTTTGATGGTGTTATTTCTGGTGTTACGGAGTGGGGAATATTTGTGGAGATTATTGAAAACCATTGTGAAGGAATGGTGCGTTTGCGCGAATTGCGTGACGATAATTATTATTTTGATGAAGACAATTATTGTTTGCGTGGTAGAAAATTCGGGAAAGTATTAACGCTTGGAGATACCGTGAGAATTGAGATCAAGCGTGCCGACTTAGTAAAAAAACAATTGGATTTTGCATTGGTGGAGATGTTGGAAGATTCAAACAAGAATCAAGAATCAAGACATAAGAATCAAGACAAAGAACAAAATAGTTCACGATCAAAACGCGAACAACATAAAGTGAAAAGCAAAAATTTTAAAGAGGAAATGAGGTCGGCTACGGATCGAAACAAACAAAACAATACCGTTTCTGACACTAACGATAAGACTTCTGAACCAAAGCCACAAAAACCTTCTACAGGTAATGCATTTTTGGATGAATGGGGATTTGAGGTTTAGGCACCACAGACCTGCCTGCAGGCAGATCTGTGGTAAAACCCTAAATCAAATTCAATCTCTTAGCCAAATCATCTTTATAAGAACCACCGATCGGGATTAATTTTTTGTCTTCTTCCAAAATTAAATTCGGTTGTTCAATAGCCACAATTTTATCGATACGAACAATGAAAGAGCGGTGAACACGAATAAAATCACTTGATGGTAATTTTTTCTCAATGTCTTTCATAGTGCTGTGAATAGTATAGCGAGCGGCATTTGTATTAATGACTACGTAATCTTTTAGTGCTTCTACAAAATAAATATCCGTAGTTTTTACTTTTACCAAACGTGAATTTGATTTTACGAAAATGATATCTTTTGACTCTTTGTTTTCTACAATTGAATACAAGAAATCTCTTTCTTTTTTAACATCTGTTTCTTTCTCATGCTTGTAAATAGCCATCTCGATAGATGTGTGCAAATCAATTTCTTTGAAAGGCTTGATGATATATCCGTAAGGTTCCGAAACTTTTGCTTTGCTTAGTGTACTTTCATCTGCGTAAGCGGTAAGATAAATAATAGGAATATTAAATTTCTCTCGAATTTGTCCGGCAGCTTCTATTCCGCTCATGTCGCCTTTTAGCATGATATCCATTAATACTAAATCTGGCTTCACTTCTTCGGCTGCTTTAATTGCTTCTTCTCCTGTTGAACACATTCCAACAACAGTATACCCTAATTTTTTAAGGCTATGTTGAATATCTTTCGCAACTATACTTTCGTCTTCTACTATAAGAATGTTTGTTTTTGACATTTTATATTCGGTTTTTTACTTGGTTTTGTTTAAATATAATGGTGTAATTCGTTCCTTTTTTTAAATCTAACCCTATTGTTCCACTCAACTGATTGGTCAAAGTTACAACTAATTGTAGTCCGAGCGACTCTGTGTTCCTGTAATCGATGTTTGGGGGCAGCCCTTTACCGTTATCGCCTATTTTAAGAATCAAATCATCCTCCTGAACTTGCATATTGATGGTAATCTCTCCTCCTTCACTATTATCGACAAATGCATACTTTAATGCGTTGGATACTACTTCATTAATGATTAACCCACAAGGAATTGCTAGGTCTAAATTAAGGAAAACATTTTGAATATCAAGATTTAATTTTATTTCGTGGTCGAAACTCGAATAGGAATGAATTAAATTTTGGGATAGGTTTATTACATATTCTGTAAAATTAATACTTGAAAAGTCCTTGGTTTGGTATAAACTTTCGTGAATAAACGCCATTGACTTAATCCTATTCTGACTTTCTTTTAAAATATTGAGTGTTCCTTCGTCTTTTACATAAGACGATTGAAGATTTAAAATACTTGAAATCACTTGTAGGTTGTTTTTTACACGGTGATGAACTTCTTTTAATAAGACTTCTTTTTCCTGTAGGGATTGTCGAATTCTTTCTTCTGATGATTTTTTCTCAGTAATATCGTGGCTGATGCCCGAAACCTCCATTACGGATCCGTCTTCAGCAAGTATCGGGTTTAAATAAATTTCTCTCCAATTTTCGGCACCGAGATTATCAAAAAAATTAATATCAAAATATTGTGCTTCTCCCTCAAACGCCCTCTCATATTTTTTAATTAGAAAATCATTGTATTGTTTGTCTGCTCCTCCTCTTTCGTGGATTATAGATTTTCCAAACCCTGCGCTTACCCCATATCTAGATTTCAATTCATTTTGAAAATTCTGATTAAATGTTGTCAGACAATAATTTTTATCAACTGTCCATATAAAGTGAGAACTGCTTTCGATAATTGCATTAAATTTTGCAGACTGGGTGCGCAATGTTTCTTCTGCTCTTTTAAGTTCCGAAATGTCTCTAGAAACCCCCATCGCTCCAATGGCTTCTCCTGTTTCGTTTTTTAAAACAGATGCAGATAAATAGGCAATAAATTTTTCACCGTTTTTACGGATATTGGTTACCTCACCGGCATAAGAACCTTTTTTATATAGTTCTTCATCTGTTATTTTTGTTCGTTCTAGCGGGTCTAAATAGAGCATGCTTACGTGTTTCCCAAGCACCTCATCGGCAGAGTAACCAAATGTTTGTTGAGCAGCTTCATTAAATTCGCTAATAAATCCGTTTCTATCAGAGGCGCAAATCATATCTAAAGAACCATTAATAATTAATCGAGTGTATTTTTGCGATTCTAATAGTTGTACTTGAGTTACTTTTCGTTTTGTAATTTCTTGTTCAAGCAATTCGTTTGTCTCTTCTGCTATTTGAGCACGTGCTTGTTCTTTTAATAATTTTTTTTGAGTCGAGATGTCGTGAACAACAGTCAATATGGCATCTTTGCCATTAAATTTAATGAGGATTGGTTTTGTTTCAACTTCTTTTATTTGGCCAGAAAGGTTTTTTATTTGTACTTCCATAAAACTCTGTGGCTCTCCATTGTTGGCTCGTTTTATTCTTTCAATTACTTTTTGATAGAATTCGGGAAGTAAAAAATCAAACAGAGAATATTTCGTTGCCTCTTCCCTGTCTTCTATTCCCGCAAGCTTTAACGCACTTGGGTTTGCAAACACTACTTTTCCTTCAATAGATATAAAAATGCCATCCGGAGAAAAGTCTACCAAGCTTTTATAATTTTCTCTGCTTCGTTTTAATTCAACTTCAAATTGTTTTTTGTCATTAATATCTGTAATAAACCCTTCAAGAAATAATAATTTTCCCTCTTCTGAAAAAATGCCTTCGCCTTTTTCCAAAACCCATTTTGCTTTGCCCGATGCTGTGGTTATTTGATACTCAATTTCAAATGGGGCATGTGTTTCGAGCGCTTTGAGAATTTTCTTTTTTCCTAGGTTTCTATCGTTTGGGTGAATGATGTCAGAAAAAG
>JAYVZC010000050.1:0-5351 GCA_043783695.1 Bacteroidota bacterium | reverse complement strand
TAGTTATGGGCTCTATCATTTTACTGATGACAACAGCTTAAAGAATATGGCATTACTTCCATCATCATTTAACAAAATAACCATGCTCAATAAAATAATTTCGTTCTCTATAAAGAACAAACTCATAATAGGGCTATTCCTTTTAGCACTCATTGGTTACGGTAGCTACCAAATAACAAAACTACCGATTGATGCCGTGCCTGATATTACCGACAATCAGGTTCAGGTAATTACTGTCGCTCCTTCGTTAGGTGCTCCTGATGTAGAACGTCTCATTACTTTCCCGATAGAACAAGCCAATAGCAATATTCCCGGACTGAAAAAAATTCGTAGTTTCTCACGGTTCGGATTATCGTTAATTACAATCGTGTTTGAAGACAATGTTGATATTTATTGGGCAAGACAACAAGTAACGGAGCGATTAAAACTTGCACAGGAGCAAATTCCTAAAGGGCTTGGTTCACCTGAATTAGCTCCTGTTACAACAGGATTAGGCGAAATTTATCAATATGTAATTCGTGCAAAAAAGGGTTACGAAACTAAATACAATGAAACTGAATTACGGACAATTCAGGATTGGATTGTTCGTAGGCAATTGCTGGGTGTGAAAGGTGTGGCTGATGTGAGTAGTTTTGGAGGAAAGCTTAAGCAATATGAAATTGCCATTGATGCCAACAAATTAAAATCATTCAACATCACCATTAGTGATGTTTTTACTGCATTAGAAAAAAACAATGAAAATACAGGTGGTGCATACATTGAAAAAAAATCAACCGTATTGTATATCCGTGCCGAAGGTTTGATAGGAACAATAGATGATATAAAAAACATAGTAGTAAAAAATACAAGCAACGGTACACCACTATTAATAAATGATGTAGCCGAAGTAAGAATAGGAAGTGCTGTTCGTTATGGAGGAATGACATACAATGACGAGGGTGAGGCCGCAGGGGCTGTAGTAATGATGCTAAAAGGTGGAAACAGTAATGAAGTTATCGAAAATGTAAAAGAACGGATTACTCAAATTAAAAAAACATTACCGGAAGGAGTTGTGATTGAACCATTTCTTGATCGTACAAAAATGGTAAACAATGCAATTGGTACGGTAACAAAAAATTTAATGGAAGGTGCACTAATTGTAATTTTTGTATTGGTTTTGTTTTTAGGAAATTTCAGAGCAGGAATTTTAGTTGCATCGGTAATCCCTTTGGCGATGCTTTTTGCAGTAATTATGATGAATATATTTGGCGTTAGTGGGAATCTAATGAGTTTGGGAGCATTGGATTTCGGACTGATTGTAGATGGCGCTGTAATTATTGTTGAAGCAGTAATGCACAGCATGATGCACAGTAAAAGAATAGGAGGATTTGCCAAGGTTACTCAAAATGAAATGGATATAGAAGTGAATTCTTCAGCAAGTAGAATGATGAACAGTGCGGTGTTTGGACAAATAATCATTCTAATTGTGTATCTCCCAATTTTTACGTTGGAGGGAATTGAAGGGAAAATGTTTAAACCGATGGCTCAAACGGTTGCTTTTGCTTTGTTGGGTGCTTTTATTCTTTCACTCACATACATTCCCATGATGAGTGCATTGTTTCTCAACAAAAATATTTCTCACAAAAGAAATTTTTCAGATAGAATGATGGACTTTTTTATAAATGGTCATCAAAAATATTTAAGCAGAATTTTGAATTTCCCAAAAGCCATAATTGGGATTTCAACTGGCTTATTACTGATTTCATTTTTCATTTTTTCCAAAATGGGTGGAGAATTTATTCCTGAACTACCCGAAGGCGACTTTGCCTTAGAAACAAGAGTGCTTACAGGCAGTAACATTAATACTACAATAGATGCGTGTTTGAAAGCAGCTCACATCTTAAAAAAGAAATTTCCTGAAGTTGAAAAAGTTGTAGGAAAAATAGGAAGTGGAGAAATCCCAACCGACCCAATGCCAATGGAAGCAGCCGACTTGATGATAATTTTGAAAGATAAAAGTGAATGGACATCAGCAGAAACATGGGACGAGCTTTCAGAAAAAATGGCTGAAGCATTGCAAGATGTGCCTGGCGTTACCTATAGTTTTCAATATCCGGTAGCCATGCGTTTTAATGAATTGATGACAGGTGCAAAACAAGATGTGGTGTGTAAAATATTTGGAGAAAATTTAGATACACTTTCAAAATACTCAAAACTTTTGGGACATGTGGCAGATAAAATTGACGGTGCTCAAAATGTGTATGTAGAACCGATAGACGGACTTCCACAACTCATTATTACTTACAAACGAAACATCATTGCTCAGTATGGTTTAAATATTTCCGACATCAACAACGTTGTAAATACCGCATTTGCAGGGCAAAGTAGCGGATTGGTGTTTGAAGATGAAAAGCGTTTTGATTTGGTGGTTCGCCTTGCAGGCGAAAACCGTAAAGAGTTAGAAGATGTGCAGAACCTTTTAATCCCAACTTCACAGGGAACACAAATTCCTTTGTATCAGGTTGCCGATGTTTCCATTCAGGAGAGCGTAAATCAAATTCAAAGAGAAGATGCCAAGCGCAGAATTATTGTCGGTTTCAATATTCACGACAGAGATGTGCAAAGCATTGTGAAAGATTTGCAAGAGCAAATTGATAAAAACTTAAAACTGCCATCGGGCTATTTCATTACTTACGGTGGAGCATTTGAAAATTTAATTGCAGCGAAAAAGCGTTTGAGTATTGCAGTTCCACTTTCGCTGCTGTTGATTTTCCTTTTTCTCTATTTCGCATTTAATTCCATCAAACAAGGATTGCTTATTTATTCAGCGATTCCGCTTTCTGCCATTGGTGGTATTTTATTTTTATATATGCGGGGATTGCCTTTCAGCATAAGTGCAGGAGTCGGTTTCATAGCCTTATTTGGAGTAGCCGTATTAAATGGAATTGTATTAATTGCAGAATTTAATCGTATAAAATCCGAAGGTGAAACAGATACAAAACAAATTGTATTACAAGGAACGAAAAACCGATTGCGACCAGTATTAATGACAGCCTTTGTTGCATCACTTGGTTTTTTACCAATGGCATTAAGTCACGGTGCAGGGGCAGAAGTGCAGCGACCTTTAGCAACCGTTGTAATTGGTGGCTTATTGATTGCAACTTTCCTCACACTTTTTGTTTTGCCGGTATTGTATATTTTGTTTGAGAAAATAGGCAATAAGCAAAGGACAATAAGCAAAAAGAAAATCATCACGACCCTTTGCATATTGCTAATTGCCAATTGCCAATTCTCTTTTGCACAGCAACCCATTTTATTAAGTGCAGCAGTTGACACCGCATTGAAAAATAATTTATTGGTAAAGAATGAAAAACTAAATGCTGAATATCAGAAAAAACTAAAGGCAGCAGCCATTGACATTCCACAAACCAAACTCATAGGTGAATACGGACAAATCAACTCTTTATACAAAGACACTAAGTTTGGAATTTCACAAGTTATCAGTTTCCCCACTGTTTACGCAAAACAAAGATCACTGCAAAATGAAACCTACAAAAACAGTGTATTGAACATTGCAGTAAAAGAAGTTGAGTTGAAAAAGCAAGTAAGCGGTGTTTTTTACTTGTTGGTTTATTTACAGCAGAAACAAGAAATTCTTTTGCATAACGATAGCATATATGCTTCGTTTTTGGAAAAAGCAAACCTGCGTTTTGCTAAAGGCGAAAGTAATATTTTAGAAAAAACAACAGCCGAAACACAACGGGGGCAAATTGCCATTCAGTTAAATCAACTGAAAAACGATATTGAAATATTGCAAAGTCAATTTCAATTATTGCTCAATACCACATCCGTGTTTACACCGTCAGCAGAAAATCCGAAAATGAATTATACGGCATCACTTGATACATCTGCAATCAATAATCACCCACAAATGAAAGTTTTGCAGCAACAAAAACAAATTTCATTAGTGAATAAGCAATTGGAAAAATCAAAACTGTTACCCGAATTAAACTTTGGTTACAACAATCAAAGCATCCAGGGAACAGGAGCAGATAATGTTTTGTATACCAAATCAGATCGTTTTAATTTCGTTCAATTTGGAATAGGTATGCCTTTGTTTTTCGGTTCACAAAAAGCAAAAATAAATTCGGCTAAAACACTTGAATTGATAAGCGAAAACAATTATCAAATCGGGTTACAAACTTTGAAAATGGAATACCAATCAGCATTCAAACAATATCAAACACTATTGCAAACCGTAAAATATTTTGAGGAAACTGCTTTAAAAAATGCATACACCATTACTAAAACCGCCAACCAACAATTTACAAATGGCGATATCAATTATTTGGAGTGGACAATGTTAATCAACAACGCAGTTAGCATCGAAAGCGATTATGCAGATGCAATCAAAAACCTTAATCAATCAATTATTCAACTCAATTATTTAACTTCTAAATAAAACCAATAATGAAAAAATATATTATCATAGCAATAATATTTGCAACACTCACATCGTGTGGAAGTAAGCAAAACGAAAAGGCAGCAACCGAAGAAATAGCAAATGAAAAATTAGTTGAACTCACTGACGCACAACTCAAAAATTCTGAAATAAAAACAGGAAAAATTGAGCAACGAAGTATTTCATCTTTGCTCAAAGTAAATGGAAAAATTGAAGTGCCACCTCAAAACATGATATCAGTGAGTGTTCCACTAGGCGGTTATTTGAAATCAACCAAACTACTGGCAGGTATGCACATCAGCCAAGGTGAGGTAATTGCTGTTATGGAAGACCAGCAATACATTCAGTTGCAGCAAGATTACCTTACGGCTAAAGCACATTTCAGTTCTATTGAAAGCGAATATATCCGACAAAAAGAATTGAACCAAAGCAAAGCCAGTAGCGACAAAGTTTTTCAAGCAGCACAAACCGAATATCTCTCACAAAAAATTCTCATAAAATCATTGTCGGAGAAATTAAAACTGATTGGTATAAATCCAGACAATCTCAATGAAAACAATATTTCAAAAAGTATAAGCATCACTTCACCCATTGACGGTTTTGTGTCAAAGGTTAATATGAACATTGGTAAATATGTTGCTCCAACAGATGTGTTATTTGAATTGGTGAACCCTGCCGACATTCATTTAACGCTTACCATATTTGAAAAAGATTTGTATAAAATTTTTATCGGACAAAAACTATTTGCTTACAACAATACAAATCCCGACAAAAAATATATTTGCGAAATTATTTTGATTGGCAAAGATGTTTCACCCGAAAGAACAATTCAGGTGCAGTGCCACTTTGAGCGATATGATAACTTTTTAATTCCTGGAATGTATATGAATGCGGAAATTGAAGTGGCTAC
>JAYVZC010000049.1:0-5365 GCA_043783695.1 Bacteroidota bacterium | reverse complement strand
TTTCTCATGAGATTACTCATATTGTGAAAAAACATTCTGTAAATCAATACATCGAAAATATTAAATTAGACAGAGGAACGAGCACTTATGAAAGTGGTTCGTATGAGGCAAGAGACATTGCAAAATATCGTTTTTCTCAAGAGAATGAAACAGAAGCAGATGCAGAAGGTTTGATTAGAATAAAAGAATCGAAATACAGTGTGAAGGCTTTAAATGGTGCTTTTGATGTGTTGCAATATTCCTATTTGCCTTTTGAACTAATCGACTTTAAAAAATCATTTTTTGAAGATGAATTTTTGATTTTGCCAGATACTGTTTTTCTTAAAAAAACATCGGAAATAAAATCAAATGATGATTATGATGATACAAAAAGTACACATCCTAATATTCGTAAAAGAAGAGCTGCTGTTGAACAGGATTTAGCTGTAGCGGATGAAGCAACTCGTAAAAAATACATTGTTTCGGAAGAAGAATTTAAAAAAGTAAGAGAGATAGCAAGATTTGAGTCTTGCAGATTGTATTTGATTGATAGAGATTATATAAATGCGATTTATGCTTCTTATATTCTTTTGCAAAAATATCCTGACAATGTTTATTTGAAAAAAATAGTTGCAAAGGCTCTTTACAATGTTGCAATTAGTAAATCTAATTCAAAACGATACAAGTCAAAATACCAATATAGCATTGCTAACAATGCTCGTCTTTCTTCAAAAAGCTATTCTATTCCGGATTACGAAAAAATAGAAGGTGCTTCTCAACGTCTTTATTATATGTTAGACAATTTGGATGCAAAAGAAATTAATACCATCGCTTTGTCATACACCTATAAAGCATTAAAGAAAAACCCTAACGATGCTGTTCTTGCTTTACTTACAGATAGTTTATTTTCGGAAATGGTCAATGCAAATCAGTTGTATTTGGGTGATTTCTCGAAGTCAACAAAAGCACAGTTATTAGCCTTAGACACAATGAAGGTGCCAGTTGCTCTTGTTGACAGTACTATTGAAGAGAGCAAATATTCGAAAATTAAAAAGCAACAGCAAAAGGTTGAAGTAACTTCAGATGAAAATTTTACTAAATATGCTTTTGTTGGTTTGCTGCAAGACAATGATTTTGTAAAACGCTTTACCCGAACCGCAAGAGGCTTGACTCATAAAGCAGAAGAGAAAAAAGATAATTTGACTTATAAGGAGAGAAAAAAGATTGAAGAGCAAATCGCAAAAGAAA
The DNA here is from genome assembly GCA_043783695.1 of Bacteroidota bacterium. Taxonomy (GTDB): domain Bacteria; phylum Bacteroidota; class Bacteroidia; order 2-12-FULL-35-15; family 2-12-FULL-35-15; genus 2-12-FULL-35-15. Next base: position 4,138 of record JAYVZC010000049.1, on the reverse strand, counting down.
ATAAAAACAAATACACACTTTTAGGAATAGATAAGGTTTTATTTTTAGAGCCATTCTACATGAAAGTGAAAACAGTAGCCGGTCAAGACATGATAAATTATTTTGAATCGGAAGACAAGCAAGTGAAATTAAAAGACATTCAAAAAAAATGTGCTGACAGATTAAAGTTGAGTTACGAAATGATTAGTACAAAAAATATGAGTACAGGTGATATTGATCGTTATAATTTGAATAGTATTTTAAACGATTGGCTAACGGAGCGTTTTAATCACGGTGATAATACAGATGAACTGGTTGTAGGTACAGATGATATGAAATCCTTGATTGAAAAATACGGCACAAAATATTTGGTTTGGTCGGGAATATATAATGAAAATGGTAGAAAATCACACAATACATATTTTTTCATTTTATTTAATATGGAAACAGGTGAAGTAATGAAATATGAAACACGTTATACAAAATCAAAAGATAATACCGATCTAGTTACTTCTTTTGTATATAATTCATTGATGTACGTTGCTAAAAAACCTAAATAAATGAAAGCAAAATATGTAACACTTTTCATTTTTATTAGTGCGTTTTCAAATGCTCAAATTTCCGGATATATGGGAAAGCGAACTGTTATAAGTTATAGCAACTATTTTATGTTTGGACTTAGAGGCCCTGGACCAGCTGATTCCGGTCCCAAGGACGAACCATCTTTTACCATGAATAATGCACATTGTTTGAATTTTGAATACGCCATTAAGCAACGTAAAATGTTGTGTTTGTCCGGACAATATATAAGAACAGGAATAGCATACGATAGAGGAGGGCATGCAAGTACTTTATATGGCTCTTCGTACCGAGAGTATCCTTACCCTGATGGAGTTGGGTATGGAGGAAGTTTTTTGAAACCGGCATTGCTCACTTCTTTCAATATTGGTTTAGGATTGAAATTTTTTAAAAGCGGACTTCTTGCTCCAGTTGGAAGATATGGAAAGTTGGAAGTGTTGTTATTATTTGAAAATGTTAAATATGATTATAAGAATTTTAAAAAAAAGGTTGACTCCAACCCTTATAACGACACACCGTATACATTAGGTACAGGTGAATATAAATACAAAAACATTGCATTGGTCTACACTATTGGAAAACAAAGAATCCTCTATGATAAAATTGTTTTGGATTATGGGATAAGATTTGCTTGGTCTCCTTCTTTAAATATTATTTCTCTTACCGGAGGGTTAGACGATTCACCGAATATAGAAACCTATTACAGGCGTGAAGCAAATCTTAGAATTGCTCGTCAACAATTAATCAATTTTCATATTGGTATTGGGTTTTTAGCGTTCTAATTTTTATGAAAATAAAACTTTATTTATTTATTTTTATAATATTTAACGGGGAATTGTCATTTTCACAAGTTTCTGGATACATGGGAAAGCGAGTTGTGATAGGTTATTCGCTTAATTTTTCAGGTGCATTTTTGAGTTCAACAAACTTTAAAAGCAATTTGAATTATACAGGAGGTTCTGAAACTACTGTTGTTCAAGGTCTGGGATTTTACGGAATTAATAATACTCATGCTTTAAATATCGATTATATTCATCATAAAAGAAAATCTATTTGTTTTTTGGTTCAATATGCAAGAACAGGATTGAATCATGTTTCGGATAATACATATAGATACGCTGGGAATTATTCGAAAGCTGCAATATTAAATTCCCTTGGAATTGGGGTAGGTATAAAGCTTTTTAAAAGAGAAAATTTGGCTCCGTATGGCCCTTATGTTAAATGGGAAGGTGTTATGCTTTTAAATAAAATTAGTTATGACAATAAAAATTATTCTCGTTATGACCAAGCAACAGATTCTTATGTAAATACTAAAGCTGGTTCTGGTGTTATAAGTTTTCAAGCTTTTGCAATTGGTTTTTCTTGGGGAAGGCAACGGATATTTAAAGATAAATTTGTTTTTGACAGAGGGGTTCGATTTCTAGTTGTACCTAGTGCTGCATCTAACGAATTTAATTCAGAAAATCATCCTTCATTTTTGTCAGAATATGAAACAAAAGGAATAGAGCGCATTTTTCGTCATCAATTAATCAATTTTCATATTGGTATTGGTTTTTTAGCTTTTTAAGAAAATGAAAAAAAAATTATATATCTTCTTTTTTTTAAATGCTATTGAGTTAGCGTCTTTTTCACAAGTTTCCGGCTATATGGGAAAACGATGTTCTATTGGTTATTCAGTGTGGATGCATCCCGCTATTAAAGGGTTTACCGATTTTTTGGGAAGTAGCAATCCTCATGATGATATTTCATTAAATGTTACTCAGGCATTAGAGCTGGATTATATTGTTACCAAAAGAAGTGCATTGTGTTTGGGATTTCAATATTCTTATTTAGGAATGGGGTATATAAATGAAGGAAGTACTGAAGAATACAGATATAAAGGAAAAGAGAGATATCCAGCTACACTAATATCAAGAGGGTTTTCAATAGGGTATAAGCTTTTTCCAAAAGCAAGAATAGCTCCAGTTGGGACGTATATTAAATGGGATATTATCGGCTTGTTTAACACTTTAAAATTTTCTACTGAAGGAGTTACGCAAAGAACAGTAGTAGGTGGCACTGGTTGGACTCCCGTTAGTATACAATATCTTCCAATTCCACTCGAAACAAAAAAATTAAATAACTCTGGTTTTAGTGTAGCATTTTCTTTAGGGAGGCAAAGAGTTTATGCGGATAGAATTGTTTTAGATGGTGGAATTCGTTTTGCAATTGCTTTTGCTAATAGTCCTTATTCTTCAATAGGATATGGAACAAAGTTTCGGGTGACAGAAAGATTGTTTTATAATCAGATTGTAAATCTTAGGTTAGGTATTGGTTTTTTAGCTTTTTAAAAAATGAAAAAGAGTATTTTTTTATTTTGCCTCTTTATTTCAATTCCTTCATTTTCACAAGTTCCCGGATATTTCGGTAAACGTGCTTCTATTTCTTATACCAATACTTAATAAGTATTAGTCCAATATGGAGCTAAAAAGATATAGTCATATCTGCATATATTTTTAACTTGTTGATTTGTAAGTATGGTAACTTGGTTTGTAATAAACTCACTCACATTATCAAGTGTTTGATGCAACTTACCAGAAAAGGCTCTTTTCATTTTTTGCCATATTTTTTCAGCAGGATTTAATTCTGGGGAATACGGAGGAATAAAAAGCAAAGCAATGTTTTCAGGAATAATTAAATTTTGCCCTTTATGAAAAGCACCGTTATCAAGCATTATAATTTTAAATTCATCAATAGATTGTTTAGAGAACTCATTTAAATATACCTGAAAAGTATCTGTATTGCAATGAGGCATTTCTAATTCAAAATGATTTCCAGTAATAGGAGAGAATGCTCCAAACAAGTATAGGGATTTGAATACCTGCTGAAATAAGCAAACAGGTTTAACACCTTTTGCCGTCAAACCCTTGCCGTTTCTAGTAAACAAACCAAATCGGCTTTCATCCTGACAATAGAAATCTATTTTTTTGTAGCCTTGGGCTTTTTCAAGGACAATATTTTGGCAGAGCTGCTGGAAGTTTTTTTAAAAGTTTCTACCGCTTGAACATCCTTTTTTATGTGGCTTTTCCTTGCTACTTTTATTTTAGCCTTATACTTTCTTACCACAAATCCATGAAAGGTTTTATAGTTTAAATCTGTTTTAAAATTCTTATTAAACCAATCCAACAACTCAATAAAACCCGCCATTCCATTTTGCGGATTGTTTAATTGCTCTTTCAGTGCTAGTTCTTGCTCATCCGTTATTTTACTTGGTTTGTAACCAATATTTGAATGCGACATTAGTAATTTTATCCCTCCGGCAATGTATAGTTTTCGCCATGTTTGAACGCTATTGTGGTTAACCCCTATTTCTTCTGCAACTAAACGTTTGGATATTCCATTGGCTTCATTCTTTTTAAAAACTAGCAATGCATGAATCCGCTTAGCTATCATTAGAGGACTATTTTTCATTATTTTTTTAAGTTCGCTTTCGCTCTGCTTTATTTTAAAGGTTTTGGGTGCCGACATATCTTTTTTATTACAAATATATCCTATTATATTTTAGTCCAATAATTATAAAAAAATAGTTACTAACATTATT
>JAYVZC010000048.1:0-5366 GCA_043783695.1 Bacteroidota bacterium | reverse complement strand
AATGATTCTAAAAATCCTGCAATAATAAATATAGGAACTAAGCCAACTACGATTTTTACACCTTGTTTTGCGCCTCTAACAAAAGAAACTCCACGCGAATAAGTGCCGGGGAATAAAATACTATTTCCCATTGTTAATCCGGCACAACCTGCAATTACAATGGCAGAAATTTCCAATGTTCCGTGAATCCAAATGATTAATGCTGACTGAAGTAGCAATCCTTTTGAATAGAAAAAACTTTGAAAAGCTCCAAGCATTATTCCATTTGAAAACAACATATAACCCGTGCCAAACGAACAAAGTATTCCCATTGCAAAACAAGCAAATGAAACATAAATATTGTTGATAGTGATTCCTAAAAACATGTCTATTTGTGTTCCACTTTTGTATACTGCCATTGGATCGCCTTTGCTAATATTTTCCAACGTCATGTTTACATAACTATCACCTAATATTAATCTCACAAACGAATCATCATAAGCTGTGGAAACAATTCCTATCAGAATAGATACTGCAAAAATGATAAATGCATACAATAATTGTTTATGAGAATTTTTGAAAATGAAAGGCAACTCGTATTTCCAAAAAGTAATGATTCGTGATTTTTGTTCTTTTTTGTTTTTGTAGATTTCCTGATGAACACGTGCAGCAATAGCATTTAAATATTGAGTAGTTTTTGCTTTTGGATAATGCGTTTTGGAGTAGGATAAATCATCGGTCAGCTGAATAAATAAATCGGCCATCAAATCGGGGTTGGAAACTCCTTTGGCTGAAATCAATGCTTCAAACTGTTGCCATTTTTCGGCATTTTGTTTTAAAAATGTAATTTCCTTCACAGCACTTTTATTGTTTCGATGTAATTGTTTTTATCCAGCACACTTCCGTAAATTTATGGAAAATAATCGTGAATTTAAGGGTTTTATTAATCCATTTAAATGCTTATTTTTATGTAATTATACTTTACTCTTTATGGATAATATTAAAATACAAACGACTCAAAATGTTGATATTGAATATGAATTAGCGAGTATTGGCGACCGTATTCTAGCAACCTTACTCGATTATGTTTTTTTTATTGCTTATAGTATCTTAATCGTACTAATTATCACTTTTGTTGGAAGTTTTGCCGAGAGGAATATTTGGTTAATAATAATTATGTTTCTCCCGATTTTATTTTACGATTTACTTTGCGAAATGTTTTTTCAGGGAAAATCATTCGGTAAAATGATTATGAAAATTAAAGTGGTGAAATTAGATGGAACTCAAGCTGGTTTCGGAGCGTATTTATTGCGTTGGCTTTTGAGAATTATTGATACTCGTCTTTTTTCCGGAGGCGTTGCCCTTATAGCAATTATTGCAAATGGGAAAGGACAGCGCATTGGAGACATGGCAGCAGGGACAACTGTTATCAAAATGAAACAAAAAGTTACCATTAACGATACTATTTTAAATAAAATTGCTCCAACATACACTATTGTTTTTCAAGAAGTATTTAAACTCTCCGATACCGATATTGCAATTATCAAAGAAGTAATGGTGATGTCTATCAGAACAGGAAATCAACAAGCCATAGAACGGTTGGCAATAAAAACGAAAGCCACAATGGGAATTACAACGAATTTGCCTCACACACAATTTTTAGCTACAGTGGTTCAGGATTATAGTCAGTATGCTTTTGATAAGTAGAATGATCGCTAATGTAATGTGGATAAAACGGATTTAAGTGAATTTTTTATTAATACAGATCGTGTCATGCTCCAGATGGATTAGGGAGAAGATGATAATTATTTTTAGTATAACCAACCATAATTAAAAATGCTCAAACTCGGAAAATACAAACACTACAAAGGCAAAGAATACGAAGTGATAGGAATTGCCCGTCACAGCGAAACGCTAGAAGAATTAGTAGTTTACAAAGCTTTGTATCAAAAAGACGGAGAAAATTTATGGGTGCGACCTTTGAAAATGTTTCTGGAAGAAGTTGAAATAGAAGGAAAAAAAATGTCCAGATTTGAGTTTTTGGGTAAATAGTTTTACTCCTTTATAATTTTTCCTGTTCCAACTATTTTATTTTCATTAATAACTTTCACAAAATATAAACCATTGGCTTGGCTTGATAATTCAATGGAATTTTCTTGATTTATGATTTCTTGTTTGAATACTAAAGCACCAATGCTATTGTATACTTCTATATTTCCATTATTTATTTGTGATGAAATAGAAATATTAAATATTCCGTTGTTTGGGCTTGGGTAGATGCTGATGTTGTTTTTATAATTATTTTCCGATATGCTAGTAAAAGGACATAATGTAATATAAAATGGTGTACTTCCTTGTTGTGTAATTAATGTGCTAGCAACTGTATCAATAGAAGAAATCGAAGAAGTAAAACTGGAAATAATTGAAATTACATTTGTATTTGTAGGAAAAACAGGAACACTCTCGTTGCATCCACTATTACCAAATGAATCAGTTTTTATCAAATATATGCCTTCTAAATATGTTGACCAGCTTGAATATTCAGTTCCTGTAATAATATATCCATTGTCAGCAGTTTGTTTAACAAAATTAGCTCCTCCTGTAATATTGGAGCCATAAGCTTTTGCCCATAAAAAATTTCCGTTTAAATCGGTTTTATATATGCCTACACTTTGTGGGCCAGGCACACTTCCATATATAAGATACCCTCCATCATTGCATTGATTGACTTTGCCATAACCCGTTCCTATTAACTTTGACCATTCAATCGCTCCTAAGCTGTCTATTTTAATTAGGTATTTACCTATGCTGGGATTAGTAGCCAAAATTATAAATCCCCCATCATTTGTCATTTTAAAATCCGACAAACTACTAACTGAAGTTGGTGGCTCATAGCTTTTTGTCCATAATAAATTTCCATTGCTTTGAATTTTTGATACCGTTATCAAGCCACCGAACATAGCATTCGTCATTCTTCCTGCAAGAACAAAATTCCCATCAGAAGTTTGAAACGCAGAATAATAATCGCTATCATTAAAGCCTGTTCCATAAAAAGTTCTACTCCACAACAAGTTACCCACACTATCAGCTCTAATCAAATAAATTGTTTCACCCAGGCCATAACCTATTGTATAACCAGTAACTAAAAAACCGTTATCTGACGTTTGATGTACAGAACAACCGTAATCATAATAGCTCCACCCATACGTTTTATACCAGAGAATATTACCCAAACTATCAGTTTTAAGCAATAGAACATCTGAATCAAAGCTCCCATAATTTTTTTGTACAGTACCAGTAATGATGTATCCTCCATCCTGTGTTGATTCGAATTCAAGTGGATTGAATGAGCCTGAATAAGCTTTTGCCCATATTGTATCGCCCAAACTATCTGTTTTTATTAAACATGGATAACCATCTGAAGACCCCATAATGACATACCCGCCATCAATTGTTCGTATTATAGATTTTCCTACTCCATAATCGGTAGTGCTGTTACTGCTGTATACTTTTTGAAAATTAGTTTGCGAATGTGCAATATTTGAAAAAACAAATAAAACAAGGAGTAATATAAAAGAGATTTTTTTCATTTTTACTTTGTCAGTCTTTATAAAGATAATAAAAATTATTCACTATAATAAGTTTTACAATAAGCAAAACAATCTTGCTCTTTTTCGAGAGAATTTTGAAGGAAGGCATCGTAGTTAAATTGCTTTCTTCTAGCGAGAATGAGATCCAGCCCTTCAATATGTCTGCTTCAACGCAGAATGCTCTGGGTGACAGCACGGATGACGGTTTTTGAGGATGGGATGAGTGGCGAGGATGACTCTCTCACCCCCCTGCCCCCTTCGAAGGGGGAAATGCTCCGGAAAAATTATTCAGCTCCGTTCAAAAATAAAAAAAACTCTGCGACCTCTGCGCCTTCTCTGTGTCCTCTGCGGTTAAGAAATCATATCAAACCCACAATAAGGAACCAATACTTTTGGAATTTTAATTCCTTCTGCTGTTTGATTGTTCTCTAACATGGTTGCAACAATTCTTGGCAATGCCAATGCACTTCCGTTTAAAGTATGTGCCAATACAGGTTTTGTATCACCTTCTTTAAAACGTAATTTTAAACGGTTACTTTGGAATGTTTCGAAATTAGAAACAGAACTTACTTCCAACCATTTTTGTTGTGCTGTAGAATATGTTTCAAAATCGTATGTTAATGCAGAAGCAAAACTCATATCTCCTCCGCACAATTTCAATATTCTAAATGGCAATTCCAATTCACGCAATAATCCTGCAACATAACTACGCATATCTTCCAATGTTTCATAAGATTTATCAGGATGCGCTATTTGGACAATTTCTACTTTGTCAAATTGATGCAAACGATTTAATCCACGCACATGTGCTCCGTAACTTCCTGCTTCTCTTCTGAAACAAGGAGTGTAGCCGCAATTTTTAATTGGCAACTGATCTGCTTTTAAAATAACATCACGGTAAATATTTGTGATAGGAACTTCTGCTGTAGGAATTAAATACAAATTATCAATTGTTGAATGATACATTTGTCCTTCTTTATCTGGAAGTTGTCCGGTTGCATAACCAGATGCTTCGTTCACTAAAATAGGTGGTTGAATTTCTAAATATCCGGCAGCAGTTGCTCTGTCCAAAAAGAAATTTATCAATGCTCTTTGTAAACGTGCGCCTTTTCCTTTGTATACCGGAAATCCGGCACCAGTTAATTTAACTCCTAATTCAAAATCAATTAAATCATATTTTGTTGTTAGCTCCCAATGTGGTTTTGCGCCATCATATAATTTTGGAATATTTCCTTCCTGAAAAACATTTTCATTGTCTTCAGGAGTTTTTCCTTTGGGAACTTTTGTGCTTGGTGCATTCGGAACCTGCACTAATAAATCGTGTTGTTCTTTTTCGATGATTGTTAATTGCTCTTCTAATTTTTTAGAATTTTCTTTTAGCTGAGCACTCTTACTTTTTAACTCATCGCCTTCCGCTTTTTTTCCTTGCTTGTAAAAATCACCTACTTGTTTAGCAAGAACGTTTGCTTCATTTAAGATAGCATCCAATTCGTTTTGAACTTTTTTGCGCTTAACATCCATTTCCAGAACATTTTCTAGAATGGCTTTCGCATCAAAATTCTTTATAGCTAAGCGAGAAATGGCTTCGTCTTTGTGTTCGCGGATATAATTGAGTTGTAACATAGTTGATATTTAAAAAATTTCAAATTTCAGATTTCAAATTATAGGCAAGAAGGATAAAACGAGGTTCAGCTAATTTGAAATCTGAAATTCTCGAATCCCTAAATAAAAAACTCCCAACCTCAATAAGAAGCAGGGAGTATTTTTATACTTATAATTATTATTATGCTTCAGTAG
>JAYVZC010000047.1:0-12525 GCA_043783695.1 Bacteroidota bacterium | reverse complement strand
TGGTTTGATTCAGGATAAGTAAGTTGGTTTGATTATTTTTCATTTTGTTGTTATTTAAAGAATGATTAACAATTACACAACAAATGTGACGAGATTTAAAAGAGAAAGTGTTATAAAATTTTGAGGATAAGTTGTAAGATTCACACATTGGGTTGTGTGAGATTGCTCCGTTTCGGTTGAAATGACAGGCAAAATTATTAAGCAGAGGGAATGAAATAAAATCAGTGTAAATCCATTTTCAGGGTCATCGGCATATCATTACCGTGGATATTCCACCCTCACATGATACACATTCATCAATTTCTTTTTGAAGATTTTTTTCAGAGTATTAATATCTTTAAAAGTGATATCAGAATTAGAATATTGATTTTGTTCAATTTGGGTGTTGATAATTTTCTCAACCAATGCATCAATACTTTCAACATCATATTTTTTTAAACTACGAGAAGAAGCCTCCACAGAATCTGCCATCATTAACACAGCAGTTTCTTTTGAAAAAGGAATTGGTCCGGGATAATGAAATTTTGATTCATCAATTGTTTCTTCTGGAAAAGCGTTTTGGAAAGAGCGGTAGAAATAACCGGTGATACTTGTTCCGTGATGAGTGCGAATGAAGTCGATGATCTGTTCCGGTAAATTATTTTTCTTTGCAATTTCAATTCCTTTTATTACGTGAGAAATAATAATAGCAGCACTTTCATCAAAACTCATTTCATCATGTGGGTTCATTCCGTTTGCTTGATTTTCTATAAAGTACATAGGCATTTCCATTTTACCTATGTCGTGATACAAAGCCCCTGTTCTCACTAATAAGGCGTTTCCACCAATGATATAAATAGCTTCTTCGGCAAGGTTGGCAACTTGTAAGGAATGTTGGAATGTTCCGGGAGCACGAGATGCTAATTCTCGCAATAGTTTTCCGTTGGTGTCGGATAATTCTAAAAGAGAAACATCTGAGATAAATCCAAATAATTTTTCGAAAACAAAGATTAAAGGATAAGAAAACAAAGTGAGTAATGCACTAATTCCAAACCAAGCAAAATCTTGCCAAGTGATTACATCGCTTCCGCCTTCTTGTATAATGGTAATTCCGATATAGGAAATGCTATACGTTAAGAAAATAATTCCGGAAGAGATAAATATTTGTGAGCGGTTACGCATATTCACAATGCTAAAAATGGCAACCATTCCACCCAACAACTGAATAAAGGTAAATTCAAAACGATCGGGAGCCATAAAGGAAACAATCAGCACCGTTACTAAATGCACAAATAAGGCAATGCGAGTATCGTAAAAGGCTCGGATAATAATTGGCAGAATACAAAAGGGTAAAAGATAAATGTTAAAAGATTGTGAGCCGTTAGAAAAGCGAGCCATCAGCACTTGTAAAATAATTAAGATTAAGATAAAAGTAATTTTTGCATTGTCGACAAAAATATCTTTTCTGAAAAATCCAAGAAAGGCAATCAATACACATAAACAAGAAGATACAATTAACACTTGTCCAAGCAAAATAAATAAGTAATCGCTAGAACTACCACTTTGTCCTTCGTATATAAATTTTAAAGATTCTAAAGTCTGAAATTTTTTCGCATCAATAATTTCTCCTTTGGAGATAATGCTTTGTTCTTTTAAAATAATATCGCGAGAAGGAGAAATATCATCGATGGATTGTTTCAGAATTTTATCGGAAGTTTCTTTATCATAAAAGATAGTGTGAGCTATACAATTTTCGAGAATAGACAAAAGATTTTTTGCATCAATACTGTTTGTCAACCTGAGCGAAGTTGAAGCTTTTAGTTGTTTCTGTTCATATTCGTAAGCAGAAGTGATGGTATAGAAGTCGCGTAACTCATGTTCTTCTGCAATATTATTATCAATTACATAAATAGAAAAATCGGAAGGCTTAGAATCGATAATAGCATTAGGCTCAAGAATTCCTTTAGTATATATAGAGTCAAGAATTTTAGATCCGATGTTAAATACTTTTTCTTTGAGGTTTTTACTTTTTTTATTGTCCCAATTTGCATCCAACTCAAACTTTAGTTGAGACTTTTTAGCAGTAACAATAGTGTTATCAAATTTAAAATAAGGTTTAGCATTTTTAAATATATCAGATTTCTCGATTTGTAATTCATCGTTAGATTTTTTGATGGCGAAATCGAAAGGCGCAATTAAATCTTCATGCAACCATGGTTTGCCTTTTAAATTTTGAAACTCATATTTAAACTTTCCTTGTTTAGGAAAAATGTAAACGATAGTTGCAACGGCAATAAAAAAGAGAATGCCTTTGTATATTTCGGGATGAGAATGACGAATGAAAGAGATGAATTTTTTCATAAAGATAATTGATGCTACGAAAATAGCCAATATTTAAAGAATTCAAAAATCGGGGCAAGTTGTTTGTACACAAGTTTATTCACAATCCGAGATCGGAAAGATAGGAACGCAGATTTATTATGATATAGCAGATTTGTTAAGATTTTTTTAATTATAGAATGTATTATGATTTTTCATAATTTATCGTAACCCAAATCGTTGCCTTTCCTTCTGTTTTAAGATAGTTGGCCAATACTAAAAATAAATTAAATCCTTTTAAATCATAAAAAATCTGCGTTCCCATTCACTAATTTCGAACTTTCAATAATCCTTGTAAAAAGCACGAATAATGCTTAAATTTGCCTAATAGTTTTCTAAATCTTTAATTCAACAAATCTCTAATTCTATTATGAAAGAAGTATACATTATCTCCGCAGTTCGAACACCATTGGGAAGTTTTGGCGGAGCATTAGCAAGCGTATCAGCAACCAAATTAGGAGCAATAGCAATAAAAGGAGCATTAGCAAAAGCAGGTATTGACGGAAAAGAAGTTCAAGAAGTATATATGGGAAGCGTTTTACAAGCAAATTTGGGTCAAGCCCCTGCTCGTCAGGCAGCAATGTTTGCCGGATTACCAAATACTGTTCAATGCACAACTATTAATAAAGTATGTGCATCGGGAATGAAGGCCATTATGATTGGAGCGCAAAGTATTATGCTAGGCGATGCAGATGTGGTAGTGGCAGGCGGAATGGAAAACATGAGTCAGGTTCCGTTTTATTCTGAAAATTTACGTTGGGGAAATAAATTTGGAAACGTTACCATGATAGATGGTTTGGCGAAAGATGGGTTGCTGGATGTATACCATAATTACCCAATGGGGAATGCATCCGATTTGTGCGCGAAAGAATGTAATATCACTCGTGAAGAGCAAGACGCTTTCGCAGTTGAATCATATAAGCGTTCACAAGCAGCTTGGGCAGCAGGAAAATTTAATGACGAAATTGTCTCAGTGGAAATTCCTCAAAGAAAAGGTGATCCAATAATAATGAAAGAAGACGAAGAATATAAAAATGTTCGTTTCGATAAAATTCCGGAATTAAAGCCGGCATTTTCAAAAGATGGTACAGCAACAGCTGCGAACTCATCAACAATGAATGATGGAGCTGCAGCTCTTGTGTTGATGAGCAAAGAAAAAGCAGAAAAGTTAGGATTGAAACCAATTGCCATTTTGCGTGGTTCAGCAGATGCAGAACATGCGCCAGAATGGTTTACTACAGCACCATCATTAGCAGTTCCAAAAGCTGTTTCGAAAGCAGGATTGACTTTAGGAGATATCAATTATTTTGAATTGAATGAAGCATTTTCAACAGTTGGAATTGTGAACATGCAAAAAATGAAATTAGATGCTAGTAAAGTAAATGTAAATGGTGGAGCAGTTTCGTTAGGACATCCACTGGGTTGTTCCGGAGCTAGAATTGTTGTTACACTTATTCATGTATTAAAACAAAACAAAGCAAAATACGGTGCAGCAGGAATTTGTAACGGTGGTGGCGGAGCATCAGCAGTAGTTGTCGAGAATGTATAATGTTAAATTTGATGTTTAAACTTCGTAAGAAGCAATTTCAAATTTCAGATTTCAAATTAAAAAAATAAAGATTTCAGGAACAGATTATGAGTACTATTCAAAAGTTTGAGGATATGGAGGTTTGGCAAAAGGCTAGACAACTATGCAATGAAAGTTACCCTTTAACATTAAAAGGAACTTTTGAAAGAGATTTTAAATTGAGGGATCAAATAAATGGATCAAGTGGTTCTGTTATGGATAATATTGCAGAAGGATATGAAAGAGATGGTAAATTAGAATTGCGTCAATTTTTAAGTATTTCAAAAGGTTCTTGTGGCGAAGTTCGTTCTCAGTTATATAGAGCGCTTGATAGGAATCATATTGCCATTGAAGAATTTAATAGACTTAAATTGCAGTCTGAACAAATAAGTAAACAATTAAAAGGTTTTATGGCCTATTTAAACAATTCAGAATTCAAAGGAGCTAAATACAAAGTTGTTAAAGAGGATTAAAATAATTTAGGAATAGTCAATCTGAAATTTGAAATTTCGAATGCCAAAATTGCGAACAGAAAATTCAATTTTAGTGGAAAGCAATATTCGTAACCCAATTTGAAATCTGAAATCTGAAATTTCGATTACCACAATAGCGAATAGAGTGTTAAATTTGTCAAATAAACAATGTTCGGAATAGTTAATCTTAGTATAGTCCCAGCAAGGAAAGAACCATCCGATAGAAGTGAAATGGTTACTCAGCTGCTATTTGGCGACCACTTCGAAATATTAGAAGTGCAGGGTACTTGGTGCCGAATAAAAATTGCCTATGACGATTACGATTGTTGGATTGATAAAAAACAGTTTCTTCCAATCGCATATCACACTTTTGATATTTTAAATTCTACTGAAATATTTTGTGTGAATGAACTTATTCAAATCATTACAGATAATAAAATTTCTCAACTTTTCCCGATTTGTATTGGAAGTACTCTTCCTAATTTTGATAATGGAGAATGTGCTATAGAAAATTCAACTTACACTTATGATGGTACGTTTATAAATGGGAACTTACCATTTTCGAAAAATGGAATTATTGACACAGCCATGCTATATTTGAACACTCCGTATTTATGGGGTGGAAAATCTCCATTCGGAATCGATTGTTCGGGCTTTACTCAAATGGTTTACAAGCTTAACGGAATAAAAATTAAGCGAGATGCCTACCAACAGGCAGAAGAAGGTGAAACATTGAGTTTTGTGGAAGAAGCAGAGCCCGGAGATTTAGCTTTTTTTGATAATGATGAAGGAAGAATAATGCACGTTGGAATTGTGATGGATAATAATAAAATCATTCACGCTTCTGGGAAAGTTCGAATTGATGGATTTGATCATCAGGGAATTTTTAATAACGATAAAAAAGATTACTCTCACCGATTGAGATTGTTGAAGCGAATTATCTAATACTTTTACGAATGTTAATCCTTTTGAAATATTTGTTTTAATTCCCTAACTGGCTAATTCAAAATTTCAGATTTCAAATTTCAGATTATTTTTACGAACGCACCCAATTGATTCTATATTTTAATTTCGATTCGCAATCATAATATTTCGGATGCCAAATTTACTACCAACAATTTAAAATCTGAAATTTGAAATTCTCGCAGCAAAAAGTACTATTGATAATGATAAATATCGTTTTAGCCTTAATCTTTCTTTTGTTACCTAATTTAACCTTCGCTCAATACGATGCGGAATGTTTCATTAATACGAAAAAAGAAATAAAATTGACAATTGAAAGGCTTCCGGTTGATTCAATTCACTTTCAGGATACTATCTTTATAAATGGTCAGAATCGTTTTTGGATACAATTTTTGTCGCCAGCAATATAGATGTTGATCCTTATATAATTAAGATAATTGGTTGCACCATGCCTGATTTTAATTTCTTTAATTTAAATGGAGAAGAATTTTCAATCAATAAAACAAGAACTGGTTTTATTATTCTCGAATTTTTCATTCGATTGCGTTGATATATGTAACTATCAATTAGAGCAATTTTCAAAACTGAAAAAAATGCTTGGAGATAATATAGCAATTTTTAACATTTATGATGAGCGAAATGAAACGGTAAAAGAATTCCTCAAATTATATAAAGCCGATAATTTGCAAAATGTCGCTCATGCCGAATTGCTTACGTATTCCTATTCATTAAATGTAAGGCGACCATTATTATATTTATTGGACAGACACAAAAACATTATTTATTGAAGTGCGGACAAAGCCGTTCCGAATCGGCTACATATATATATGATACCTTGTTAGAAAAGATAAGATCAACGAATTGTCAGGACTAAATTTTTTGTAGCCGAGTTGAAACAACTCTGTGAAACTCATTTAACTCTTTTTTCTCCCTGCCTGCCGGCAGGTGTGTTGAAAATTTGAGGACAATAATCACCATTGATAAGCGCGTAATTATTTTATAAAAAGGTCGATTAATACAAAAACTGCAAATACAACACTGGCAATACCATTAGTAGTAAAAAAAGCAAGATTCACTTTTGATAAGTCGTCTGGTTTTACAAGTGTATGCTGATAAAATAATAGCAATGAATAAATACTGGCACCAATCCAATACCACAAAGTAAATTCCGCATAAATTCCTGCATAAACAATAAATCCAACGCTTATAAGATGTAAAACATTCGATAATATTAATGCACCTTTTTTTCCTAAAAGAACAGGAATGGATTTTAAATTTTTAGAGCGATCGAACTCTGCATCTTGCAAAGCATAAATTATATCAAATCCGCTTACCCAAAATAAAACAGCGAATGAAAAGAAAAGTGGTAGCCAATCGAATTTTCCTGTAACAGCCAGGTATGCACCAATCGGAGCTAATGATAAACCCAATCCTAAAATTAAATGGCACAATGCAGTAAATCGTTTTGTTAAACTATATCCAAGCACAACTGTTAATGCAACAGGCGATAAATAAAAACAAAGTGGATTTATAAAATAAGTAGTGGTAATAAATAGAATGCAATTTGCAATTACAAAAAGTAATGCCGATTTTGGTTTAACAATCCCGGAAGGAATTTCCCGAATAGCAGTACGTGCATTCTGTTCATCAATATTTCTGTCGATATAGCGATTAAAGGCCATGGCAGCACTTCTGGCAAATACCATACATAAAACAACTAAAGCAAAAAGTTTTACATCAAATATTGCATCAGTATAAGTAATTGCTATAAAATATCCGATAATAGCAAATGGTAAAGCAAAAATAGTGTGACTGAATTTTACTAGGGATAAATAATTACTAATTGTATTTGTTTTGGGTTCCATTATTAATTATTTAGGCGACTCATAATAATAAGTGTCAATACAACTAAAATTGGGATGGAACTTAAAATAATTCCCCAAACTCCAAGAGTAAATTTTTTAGTATTGATTTGATATTTCATATCGAGGTAAACATAAATAGTAGAAATTACCATTCCTAAAAAGCCTGTAGGTAAGGCTAGCAGCATTCCGTAGGGCAACATCCAAATGATTGCTGAAATAATGCCAAGTGTAATGGAAGCGAAGCCTAAAATTTTAATTTGTTTTTGCATAATAATTTTTATGGCTACAAAATTATAATTTTTTCGGTAGCGATGATTCTTCCATCTTGAACTAATTTGCAGAAATAGATTCCTGAAGGAAGCTCGTTTGATATAACAGATGAGCCGATTATTTGTTCTGAAGTTATTAATTGTCCGATTGAATTATAAATCAATAGTTCTGTTTTTATATTTTTAATAGTGTTTGAAATAACTATTGTTACACGACTTCCACTTTGTGATGGATTAGGATAAATCATAAACGGAAGAGTTGATTCACTATTGTCGGCTACCGTTGTAATGCATGCTGTTAATGCCTTAAATGCATTTGCTTTTCCATAACCATATTGATTGTTTGGAACAATGCCGGTATAGCCATCTATTGTTGTACAGTTGATAATAGCATTTTTTACATCCATTCCGGTAGCTGTTGGATTTTTTTGTAAATACAAAGCAGCAATTCCTGCAACACTTGGACTAGATGCAGAGGTTCCTCCGCCAAGAACATGAAATCCCAGTGGGTCATAAGAATTAGGATAAGCAACCGCATTAGCCGGAAGGTTTGATAATAAAGAGCAAGACATTACAAAATCACCGGGAGCGGCAATGTCTGGTTTTATTCTTCCATCGCGTGTTGGTCCTGAGCTAGAGTTAGGGTGGCGTTGTCCGGGTGTTCGTGTTGAATCAACAAACATTACATTATTATAATTGAGCATACTTTTTCTATTCGTATAGTTTCCAACAGTAATAACATTATCAAGGCATTGAAAACTGGAAACCATTGTTTGATTTAAATCAGGAAATTTATAATAGAGGCTGTCGGACATTGTAGCTAAGGATGGTAATCCCGAGCTCACTATATTAAAATCCCAAACATCAAATTTCCCGTTTCCTGTTGTGATCAATCGCCAATTATAAGTAGTTGAATCTGGAATTATATTAAATTGCATTGTGTAACCTCCTGAAGTAGAATCACCATAAGATTGTATGATTCCAATTCTATTTCCTCCATTATAAATAGTGTCGTTCATTAAAATTCCTAAATGAGTTGAGATAGTAGAAAAAGCAGTTCTTCCTCTAAACGAATGTGTAGGAATCATTTTGTCAACTCCAATTGCGAATTTAACATTCTTAAAATTATTGGTGTCGGAATACATTGTAAAATTTTCTGCACCACTTGTGCTAGATAAAAAAGTAAAATTAGTATCCGCAGAAACAGTATAGCCAAGATGAAATTTAATATTTCCGGCATTTCCTGCAGCAGCAACAAACGCTCTTCCGGGCTGAGCATTAATCATGTTTTTAATTAGTTGCGCTTGTAAATCTAATCCATCGTGAGAGCCATAATAATCACCCAGACTTGCATTTATTACACAAGGTTTCCCCAATAAATTTGCTTTGGTATAAATGTAATCAACGGCATCGGTCATAAGTGTTGGATTAGTGCTATAAAAATCAAAAGCCACAAATACTATTTCGGATTTATAGGCAACACCTTTATAGGTTCCGCTTGCCAAGCCATTTCCTGCTGCAATCCCAGAAACATGCGTTCCGTGTCCATTCCAATCTATATCTGTTGATGCAGCTGCAAGTCCTCCATCAATTCCAGTATTGTTCCATTCTTGTCCGTATCCGTAAATGGGTGTATTTGCAGCAACTGGTAATCTTTGATCCCACAAAAATCGAATGCGGGTGTTTCCTATACTGTCACGTAAATCGGGATGCGAAAAATCTATACCAGTATCAATAATTCCCATTACAATTCCGTTACCATTATATCCTTGTGTTAATGGCGTTTGCCCAGAATGCACAGCAAGAACATTATTATTTAACAACATGGTATCATTCATTGGTTTGAAATGCGAAGGATATGCTTCAATGCGTTGAATTTTTTTATTTGCAACAAAAAGAGAAAGTGCAGAAGCAGGAATTTTTATAGAAGCAATGTTGCCGGCAAAGTTTTTTATTTTTCCTTGAACGGATGAAGTGATTTGTTGAATAGTAGAAATATCTCCTTTTACAAAAACATCAATTATTTCGGTAGAAGACGAATTATTTTTTAGAGCCAAAGCCAAATTCATTTTACTTTGTGCGAAAACGTTTATTGAAAAAATCAATAAAGTGAAAAACAGGAAGTATATTTTTTTCATTTTATAGCCGAATATTTACGAAATTTACGAATCTATCGTCAGAAAAGCTAATTTTTAGAATGCAAGTAAGAATAGGAATAGTATTTATGTTGATTTCGTTGTTGGGAAAGACTCAAGTCCCTACTAAAGTTGCTTATTCTCGTGACTACGACTTTAAGGAAGGACTGTATTTAACTTTAGAACAATTTAAAAATAACAGACCGATTTTAAAAGAATCCGTTGTTTCGGTAATTCCAAAAACACAAATTGATTTTCTGACTCAAGTGTTGGAACAAAAAATAATTATTTATAAAGATTCAGTTGGACTTGAGCAAAAAATACAAACAAGCACACTGTGGGGATATAGCCAAAACAGGACAATTTACATCAATTTTAATAATGAGTTCAATCGTGTAAATGTGATTGGAACATTGAGTTTGTTTTCAGCAATTGTGGTTCAAGTACCCATGAGAAATGAGCCTTTGGGCGATATGTATGCGATTGAGCCTTCTTTTACCGAATTGCACCAGTTTGTATTTGACACTCAAAACAATAAGATATATGATTTCAGCTCAAAAAACATGGAGTTGTTATTAAAGATTGATGAAGACTTGTATGCACAATTTATGAAGCTCAAAAAACGAGCAAAAGCTGATTCTGTCTTTATTTATCTACGAAAATATAACGAAAAGCACCCTCTTTATTTACCTGTAAAATAAATTTATCATTAGAAATGCATATGAAAATATCTGAAAGAAAAAATTATACATCAATAGGGAAACCTATGACTAAAAAGGAGTTCAGTCAATTTGTGAAAGATTCAGAAAAAAGTGGAGAGGTAGATTTTAATAAAGGGCTTGAAATTATTGAAGATCGGCTTGCTAAACATAGAATGGTTAAATAGCTTGTTCAAACTTTTCTAAAGTTCTAAACTTTAGAAAATTTGAGCTGTCATGGCATCTTCCTGTTGATAACGACTCTCTTCCAATTAGGAGGTCCCACCCTTCGACTCGGCTTTGCCTGACAGCACGGGATGACAGTTAGAGATGATGTTTGTGAGGATAAAAATTGACAAAAATAACCCTTATTTTCTCCCCAAAATTTACGATATTTGCACTTCGAAAATGGAGATTTATAAAATGGAGAAGTAGAGAATTAGATTTGTTCTAACAATCTCTATCTTTAAAATAAAAATTCTCCATTTCACCAAATCAATAATTCACTAATTTTTTAAAGATGTCAGAAGGCAGACAAATTATTTTTTCGATGGTAAACGTGAGTCGCACGTTACCTGCAGGTAAAACTATTTTAAAGGATATTTATTTATCTTTTTATTACGGAGCTAAGATTGGTATTCTCGGATTAAACGGTTCGGGTAAATCTACGTTGTTAAAAATCATAGCTGGTATAGAAAAAAATTACCAAGGTGAAATTCATTTTTCTCCCGGATATAAAATTGGGATGTTGGAGCAAGAGCCTCAATTGGATGAAACAAAAACGGTGATAGAAATTGTGCGTGAAGGTGCTGCAGAACACGTGAGCATTTTAAAAGAATACGAAGAAGTAAATAATAAGTTCGCAGAAGAAATGTCAGCAGATGACATGGATAAATTAATAAATCGTCAAGCGAGATTGCAGGATCTGATCGATCAATTCGATCTGTGGAATTTGGATAATCGTTTGGAACAAGCAATGGAAGCTTTGCGTTGTCCGGAAAGCGATGCTCCCGTAAAAAACTTATCGGGAGGAGAACGCAGACGGGTTGCATTGTGCCGATTATTGATCCAGGAACCTGAAATTTTATTATTGGATGAGCCTACCAACCACTTGGATGCTGAATCGGTAGATTGGTTAGAGCAACATTTAAAAAACTATAAAGGAACAGTCATCGCTGTGACTCACGATAGATATTTCCTAGATAATGTTGCAGGTTGGATCCTGGAATTGGATAGAGGAGAAGGGATTCCCTGGAAAGGAAATTATTCTGACTGGTTGGATCAAAAACAAAAACGTTTAGCTCAAGAAGAAAAAACAGAAAGCAAGCGTCAGAAAACATTGTTACGCGAGTTGGATTGGGTGCGCCAAGGGGCCAAAGGTCGTCAAACAAAATCGAAAGCCCGTTTACAGAACTATGAAAAAATGTTGGGAGCAGATGCTAAATCTACCGAAGAACGTTTGGAATTATTTATTCCAAATGGTCCGCGTTTAGGGAATGAAGTAATTGAAGCAATCGATGTTTCAAAAGCATTTGGAGATAAATTATTATACGAACATTTGAATTTTAAATTGCCTCCTGCCGGAATTGTTGGTATCATAGGACCAAACGGTGCCGGTAAAACAACATTGTTTCGAATGATTATGGGAGAAGAGAAACCGGATCATGGAGAATTTAAAGTGGGTTCAACAGTAAAAATTGCTTACGTTGATCAATCGCATACCGAAATAGATCCCGAGAAAACAATTTATGAAGTGTTAACGGGCGGAAGCGAGAATATTGTGATTGGCGGACAAACATTGAACTCCAGAGCTTATGTTTCCAAGTTCAACTTCAACGGTTCCGATCAAGGAAAAAAAACCGGAATACTTTCAGGTGGTGAACGTAATCGTTTGCATTTAGCATTGACCTTAAAAAAAGAAGCAAACGTATTGTTGCTCGATGAGCCAACAAACGATTTGGACGTAAACACACTTCGTGCTTTGGAAGAAGGATTGGAAAATTATGCAGGTTGTGCAGTAATTATTTCTCACGATCGTTGGTTCCTCGACAGAGTTTGCACACACATATTGGCATTTGAAGGCGATTCGACAGTGTATTATTTCGAAGGCGGATATTCTGAATACGAAGAGAATAAGAAAAAACGTTTGGGAAATGTTGAACCAAGACGTGTTCGTTATAAGAAATTGACTGTATAA
>JAYVZC010000046.1:0-12622 GCA_043783695.1 Bacteroidota bacterium | reverse complement strand
GTGCCGATTTCAT
Source organism: Bacteroidota bacterium (assembly GCA_043783695.1). Taxonomy (GTDB): domain Bacteria; phylum Bacteroidota; class Bacteroidia; order 2-12-FULL-35-15; family 2-12-FULL-35-15; genus 2-12-FULL-35-15. The sequence continues at coordinate 12,609 of JAYVZC010000046.1, read as the reverse complement.
TTATGAAAATATAATGATACAAAGTAATATCATTCATCATTCATATTTGAATGGAGTAAAAAAATTAATGTTCTTAGGCTCTTCTTGCATTTATCCTAAATTGGCTCAACAGCCCTTGAAAGAAAATTATTTACTTACCGGATTATTAGAAGAAACAAATGAGCCGTATGCAATCGCCAAAATTGCTGGAATAAAAATGTGCGATGCTTACCGTGCACAGTACGGCTGTAATTTTATTTCCGTGATGCCAACAAATTTGTATGGACCAAATGATAATTACGATTTAAAGAACTCACACGTATTGCCGGCATTGATTCGTAAGTTTCATACAGCAAAAAAAGAAAATGCTGCATCTGTAGAAATCTGGGGAACAGGTTCACCAATGCGTGAATTCTTACATGCTGATGATTTAGCAGATGCATGTTTTTATTTGATGCAAAATTATAATGAAGCAGGATTAGTAAACATTGGTGTTGGTGAAGATATTACAATAAAAAATTTAGCATTGCTCGTTAAAAAAATTGTTGGTTTTAGTGGAGAATTGAAATTTGATACTTCCAAACCTGATGGAACTCCTCGTAAATTAATGGATGTAAGTAAACTTCATTCTTTCGGTTGGAAGCATAAAATTGAGTTGGAAGAAGGGATTAATGGAGTTTATTCTGAGGTAAGGGAGATCCTCTAAGGTTTTCAACACAGAGTAAAAGGAGAAGACGGAGTTTCACAGAGTTTTTTATTGAGGAAAATAGAGAAAAGAAGAGGAAAAATTAAAAAGAGTGTTTATGGAGTTTTTTGAGAAGGATTATAATTTATTGACTGAGAAAATAATTGAGGCTTGTATTGAGGTTCATAAGGAGTTAGGTCCGGGTTTATTGGAGTCGGTTTATGAAGTTTGCACTATTGCAGTTTTGAAAAAGAAAGGATTGCAGGTAGAAAGCCAAGTGAAGTTGCCTGTATTTTTTAAAGGAGAACAATTAGAGAAAGATTTCATTATTGATATTTTAGTTGAGAACAGAATTATTTTGGAATTAAAAGCAGTTGAAACAATATTGCCCATTCATGAAGCTCAATTGGTAACATATTTAAAATTATCAGATAAAAGATTAGGCTTGTTAATCAACTTCAATGTTCCACTATTAGTACAAGGAATAAGAAGAAAAATAAATGGAAAACTCAACCCTGCTTTTAACTCTAACTAACTCTGTGAAACTCTTTTAAACTCTTTTTTCTCTGTGTTGAAAAAACTACTGTACATATTATTTATACTGCCAACATTGTTGTGTGCACAGCAGAATTTGCAGTTGAATAGAGAGTGGGGATTGAATGTGGAAAAATTTGGAATGGTGTTGGAGGGAGGGAAGGATACTTCTTATACATATGAGACACTTGGCATAACTGAAGTGGCCTATGGGTTTAAGATGACAGAATATCCTCTTCTATCTTCTTTCAAACCTTACATCGTTCCAATAACCTATCAAGTAAAAGACAAATCAAAATCTTTATTATATCGCAAGTTCAAAAAGGAAAGTCTACTTATCGTCAACGACTCTGCCGATAAATTTCATCTCACAATCGATCCACTTTTTAATTTTGAATTTGGGAAAGACCTTGCTGATACAAGCGGAGAAAAACTTTACAAAAACACTCGTGGATTTATAGTTCGCGGAAGCATAGGTGAAAAATTTACTTTTGAATCTTCGTTTTATGAAAACCAAGCAACCTATGCAAAGTATATTGATAGTTACATTGCCGGGACAAATAATTTATTTCCGCAAACTGCAAATTATTCATACGATGTAATTCCCGGACAAGGGCGTGCAAAAAAATTCAAGAAGAACGGTTACGATTTTGGAATGGCTTCAGGATATATTTCTTATTCTCCAATTAAGATGTTCAATATTCAAGTAGGTCATGGGAAACATTTTATTGGAGATGGTTATCGTTCTTTATTATTATCGGACAATGCTTTCAATTATCCTTATGCAAGAATAACCACTACTTATAAAAATATTCAGTACACCAATTTGTATACTTCATTTATGAATTTAACAGATGCCGGTGCTACCACTCCTGCCCATATCGAACGCTTGTTTCAGAAAAAGATTGGAAGCTTTCAATTTTTAAGTGTGAATCTATTTCATCGTTTGCAATTGGGTTTGTTTCAGGGAATGATCTGGGAAGCTGCGGATTCTACTAACCGTCAGTATACTAACTTTAATACATTTGACCCAATTATTGGAGTGAATGCATTGACTTATGGTTTGCATAATGAAAACAATGTTTTGCTTGGCGGGACATTAAAATTAAAAATTACGAAATCCATTTCTTTATACGGACAGTACATGCTGGATGATGTTTATTCGGATAAAGGTAGTGGTGACATCAGAAAAAAATACGGTTATCAAATCGGATTTAAATATTTTGATCTATTCACTATTAAAAATTTACACGTTCAGGCAGAGTATAATAGTGTTCGACCTTATGCTTATGCAGCAGAAAATTCTTATCAAAGTTATACTCACTACAATCAAGCATTGGCACATCCTTTGGGCGCAAATTTTAATGAAGCAGTTGGCTTTATAAATTACAGAGTAAGAGATTTTTTCATTGAAATAAAAGCAAATTATGCTGTAAAAGGGATGGATAGCTTGACAAATAATTTCGGAGGAAACATTTTTAAATCTGACAACCAATTTTCAATTGTGCAATCGTTGGAAAATATTCATACCACTCAAGGATTAAAGACTACTATTATGTATCAGGATATTCATATTGGTTATTTGGTAAATCCTTCAACAAATTTTAATATTGTATTGGGTTTCACAAATCGTGTTGAAAAAACAGAAAAAGCGACAAGTGCTACACAATTCGTATATTTCGGAATCAGAACATCTCTTTCTAATTTTTATTATGATTTTTAAGCTATAATATAACACAATTGATTTCATTTAGAATGACGTTCACTATCCGTCAGTCTGAGCGTAGTCGAAGACAAAGGAAAGAAAAAGTATAATAGGTCTATGGCATTTTTAATACTCGTTTTTATTACCTCTTTTTTTGTTGTGCTTTTATCAACTCCATCTCTGATAAAAGTTGCGATACTAAAACGTTTGTTTGATGCTCCGGGAGATACTCGTAAGCTACATACCCGGATGGTTCCTACCATTGGCGGAATTATCATTTTTGCGGGAACCTTATTTTCGTATTCATTATGGTTTCCCGAAATCCATGAATATCCGCAATTAGTAAAAAGTATCAGCGATTATAAATTTATTGTTTCTACTCTTTTGGTAATGTTTTTTGTCGGAGTGAAAGACGATATTATTGGAACCGCCCCTGTAAAAAAATTGGTTGCACATGTGTTAGTTGGGATGGTATTGGTGTTGATGGCCGATATTCGGATTGTGAGTATGCACGGACTTTTTGGAATTGATGTATTGCCATTATGGACAAGTGTTTTTTTATCCTTATTCACTTACATTGTTGTTGTAAATGCATTTAATTTAATTGATGGTGTGGATGGACTTGCTGCAGGTGTTGGATTTATTTCCTCCACGGCTTTTGGTTGTTGGTTTGCATTGGCTGGCGATTCTGCAATGGCTTGTTTGGCTTTTGCTTTATCCGGTTCTTTGTTTGCTTTTTTGTTTTTCAATTTTTCTCCTGCAAAAATATTTATGGGTGATTCGGGCTCTTTAACCATTGGGTTAATCATTAGTATACTTGCAATAAAATTAATTGGGTACGATGTGAGTTCTATTGAAAACAGAGTGTTACTGAATGTTTCCAAACCAATATTTGCAATGGCAGTTTTGGTGTATCCGCTGGTAGATACCTTGCGAATTTTTATTCATCGTGCGGTTAGAGGAGTCTCCCCTTTTTCAGCGGATAGAAATCACTTGCATCATCGTTTGCTGGATATTGGTTTAAGCCACAAGGGAACGGTAATTATAGTGTATCTGTTTAATATTATAGTTATTGGACTCACAATGGCACTTACCATGTCATACATAAATGCGAATTACACACTTATTATTGTTGCTGCTGTCTCTCTTACTTTGGCTCAAATTCCGTTCTTTATCACGAAAAAGAAAAACAGAACAGCAAAGGACCATGACTAAAAAATTTCATATAAATTTTTTGATCTGCATCTTTTTGTTGATGAGTTCTTTTGTGTTTTCTCAACAATGGAATTATACACTGAACCGCGATTTTTTATGGGGCATTGATAATTATTACAATAACAAAGAGGAGAATTCTCAAACGTTTGTAAAACCATTCCGATTACAAGAAATAAATTTGATAAAGGATTCTACTGCTGTTTCCCCCCGATTATTAAAAAGAACAAAAGCGGAAGAGAAAGACCTGCCTGCCGGACAGGCAGGCAAAAAAGCGAAAGGACAAATTGAAATTTATCCTTTGATGCTTGCGCAAACAGGTTATGACATGTCGTCAAACTCACATTTAACAAGTGATTTGGCTATAGGTGGAAGTTTGTTAATGTTTTGGAAAGATAAATTTGCTTTCAATTTTAAAGCAATGGGTGGAAAAGGAGTTTATACTTCTTCCACAGATTCAATCATTCGCAACAGTGGTGTTGTTCCCGGAATGGGTTATGCATATATTTCAAAAAACGATTCTTTAAATCCTAAATATGCTTATCAATATTTTTCGGGATACGTCTCCTATTCTCCAAATAAAATATTTAATTTTCAAGTGGGTCGCGATAAACATTTTTGGGGCGATGGTTATCGTTCGCTTTTTTTATCAGATGTTGCAGCTCCTTATCCGTATTTAAAAATTACTACGAATGTTTGGAAACTTACTTATGTGAATTTATTTACGGTGATGAAAGATGCAACAAACCCATCCGGATATAAAAAGGATTGGTTGAATAAATATGCCACTTTTCATTATTTAGGTTGGAATGCAACCAAACGAATTAATATTGGATTGTTTGAATCTATTGTTTGGCAAGGCTCTGACAGTACACGTTATCGTGGTTACGATGTAAATTATTTAAATCCAATTATGTTTTTTCGTCCTACAGAATATTCTTTAGGTTCAAGTGATAATGCTTTTGTAGGATTGAGTTTCAAAATAAAAGCATTCAAGAAACAACAATTTTACGGACAAATTTTATTAGATGAGTTTTTAATGAAAGAAGTAAAAGCGGATTTAAAACATACAATAACAGGTAATACAACAGCCAAATGGGGCTGGTGGGCAAATAAACAAGCTTTCCAAATTGGTTTCAAAAGTTTCGATTTATTTAAAATTAAACACTTTAATTTTCAAACAGAGTTTAATTATGTTCGCCCCTTTACCTATTCTCATGGAAGTGTTCAACAAAATTATGGACACATGAATCAGCCATTAGCACATCCGTTGGGGGCAAATTTTATGGAATCAGTAACGTTTTTAAACTTTTCTCACAAACGAATTTTTATTGAAGGAAAATTAACGTATGCTGTTTACGGGGCAGATAGTGCAGGAACTGATTTTGGGAAAAATATTTTTATTTCTTACACCAATCGCGCAAAAGATTATGGGAATTATACCACTCAAGGATTTCAAACCAATTTAATTACAGCATCTTTACGAGTAGCGTATATATTAGATACTCGAATGAATTTAAAGATTGAATTAGGAGTTGCCGACAGAATTGAACAAAGAAAATACACAAGCAAACAAATCCCTTTTGTTTTTATCGGAATCAAAACCGATTTATGTAATTTGTATTCTGACTATTAAAGTTCTATCTTTAGTAAATGAATGCTTTCCTGAAATTCATTTTTATAATAATTGCTGCTACTGTTATTTCAGGTTGTAGGACTAATTCATTTTTACCACAAACTCAAAATATTCCTTTGTTTACTGAAAAAAATCAATTTCAGATAAGTAATCATGCTAGTAATAGGAGTCTAGATTTGCAATTAGCTTATTCTGCAACACATCATTTTGCTTTTATAGCAAATGGTTTATTGGGCAATAATGAAAATTTCATATTTGGAAATGCTAATCATGGTGGTGCAAAGATGTTTGAAATTGGAGGCGGATATTATACAAAAATTAAAGACAAATTATTTTTTGAAAGTTATATTGGAATTGGAGATGGGTATAATAACGATGTGCATTCTAAATTAAATGAAAGGGTGAACAATTCATATCGAATAAATTATGAAAGTAATATCAAAGGTGGTGAAGTTTTTATTCAACCAAATTTAGGGATTGGACTTAATGACTATTTGATATTGGCTTTTTCTGTTAAAGCAACTTATTGGAACTTTACAAACTATTACTATCGATATGAACACATAACATATAATGGCCATAATTACCCTGATGTATATGAAAATATTATTGACCTTAAGAATGCTCAGTGCTATCTGCTGGAACCTGCAATAACTTTAAAAGTTGGAGGCAAATATGTTAAAGGTTTCTTGCAAGCAGGAGCTTTTTTTCCATTAGGATATAGTCCAACAAAATTTAATCCATACTTTGATTCTAAGCTTTTATTTCGAATTGGAGTGACAATCAATATGAGTTTTTCTAAAGCAAAAGAGTAACCCCAAATCCTTTTCATCCCCCATAATTTAGAAATGGTCTAAATTCTAATTTTTCCCTTTCAAATTCCCCTAATAATTGGTAAAATTGCACTGCTTTTAAAAAGAGCATTTATTTGCAAACCGAAAACATAAATACCATAGAAAAATCAGTAGCTACACCAAGCAAATTGCGTGATTATGCAATGTTGATGAAGTTCCGTTTGGCTTCATTGGTGGTGTTTTCAGCGGCAATTGGTTATGTTGCAGTTGCAAAAGAAATCAATTGGGCACACATGGGTTGGTTGATATTGGGTGGCTTTTTAGTAACCGGTTCGTCCAACGCTTTTAATCAAATAATTGAGCGCGATTTAGATAAGTTGATGAATCGCACACAAAACCGCCCTTTACCACAGGAACGTATGAGTGTGATGGAAGCAATGGTGTTGGCTTCTGTTTGCGGAATAGCAGGTGTTTCCATCCTTTGGATCTTCATGAATCCTTTGAGTGGAATTTTAGGTCTTTCAGCATTATTGCTGTACACTGTTGTTTATACTCCTCTGAAAAGAATTACCCCATTTGCAGTATTTGTAGGAGCTTTCCCCGGAGCAATTCCACCCTTATTGGGCTGTGTTGCTGCAACGGAAGGCTTTGGTTCGGTTCCTTTCATTGGCTGGATTATGTTTGCCGGTCAGTTTATGTGGCAATTCCCGCATTTTTGGGCAATCGCTTGGGTTTTGGACGATGATTATAAAAAAGCGGGATTCAAAATGTTGCCTTCTCCGGGCGGACGTGATAAAGGCAGTGCTTTTCAGGTCTTGGTGTACACTTTATTTTTATATCCAATCAGTTTAATGCCTGTGATGTTCCACTTTTCGGGGCTTGTCTCTTCTATAATTATTTCCTTTTGTAGCATTTATTTTTTATACCAGGCTTATTGTTTATTTAAGGAATGTTCGGTGGAAGCCGCACGTAAACTCATGTTTGGTTCTTTTTTTTATTTACCGGCAATTCAATTAGCAGTACTTTATGGATAATTCAATAACAATGGAAAAACCACTTTCTGAACAGGAAGAAAATCGTCAGATACGAGAAAAAGTATCAAAACCATTGCTTTTGTTAGCAATGGGAAGTATGGTAATGATTTTTGGTTCATTAACCAGTGCGTATATAGTAAGAATGGGCAAAGGAGAATGGCTACATTTCGAATTGCCTAAAATGTTTTATGTAAGCACTGCTGTTATTATAACTAGTAGTGTAACAATGAATTGGGTGTTGTCTTCAGCAAAAAAGAACGATTTTAAAAGCATGAAATGGGCTTCCTTAATCACTTTATTATTGGGAATTGCATTCGTAGTTTTTCAGTTTCAGGGTTGGAGCGATTTGGTAGATCAAAAAATATTTTTTGCCGGAAAATCAAGCAATGCATCAGGGCAATTCATGTATGCATTAACAGGACTGCATATGGCCCACTTAATAGGTGGCTTATTTGCTTTATTAGTAGTTTGGATTAAGTCTAGATTACAAAAGTACAACTCCGAAAATCTTTTAGGAATAAGACTTTGCGCTATCTTCTGGCATTTTTTAGATGCTCTGTGGATATTTTTGTTTTTATTTTTATTATTTGTCCGTTGAAAATTAAAGGAATATTTTGCATATTAGCACCCGAAATAAGTTTTAACCAATCTCGCTTTAAGCAAGATTAATAATTAGTCATTATGTCAAGTCACGCAGTAGAAACAGATTCAACTTCAGATTGGAATGGTGGAAAATCCCCATTTGGCGTTAGTTACGGAAAAGTGTTCATGTGGTTTTTCCTGGTATCGGATGCTTTAACATTTTCCGGTTTATTATGTGCGTATGGTTTTATGCGCCACAAACACCCCGAAGTATGGCCGAATCCTGGCGATGTGTTCACTCACTTCCCATTTTATGAAGGACATATTCCTTTGGCGTATGTAGGTTTAATGACCTTAATTTTGATCATGTCTTCTGTAACCATGGTATTAGCTGTAGAAGCAGGTCATCGTAACGATAGAAAAAAAGTAACCTTTTGGTTGTTTTTAACAATCATAGGTGGTGCAATGTTCGTAGGTTCTCAGGCTTGGGAGTGGTATCACTTCATTAATGGAACAGATCACGGTGCGGTTCGTAATTTCGTAAACAACGATGGTGTTTGGGTTACGGATGTTTTCAAAGGCGCCAATATGCATACCAATGAATATGGATTGCCGGTTTTTGCAAATTTCTTTTTCTTCATTACAGGATTTCACGGATTCCACGTATTTAGTGGTGTTATTATTAATTGTGTAATTTTTACCAATGTATTGATTGGAACGTATGAAAAGCGCGGACACTACGAAATGATTGAAAAAGTAGGTTTATACTGGCACTTTGTGGATTTGGTTTGGGTATTCGTATTTACCTTCTTCTATTTATTGTAAATTTTTGCATTGCACTTATAACTCATAACTTATAACTTATAAATTTTATAGTATGTCAGAATTTCACGATAATTATCCACAGTATGAGTTCATGGCTCATCACAGCGAAGAAGAAGGAAGAGTAACACGTAAAAAACTTTGGAAAGTTTTTTGGATTATGCTTGCTGTTACTATATTCGAATTAATAATTGGGTCTTATGCAAGTAAGCTTGGTTTATTGAATGAGGATAGAACCTCCTCCGTTACCCTAAAATTTATTTTCATTGGTTTAACTCTTTTAAAAGCAGGATTTATTGTAATGAGTTTCATGCACTTGGGGCATGAGAAAAAAGCAATGAAGTGGACTATTCTTGCTCCGTACACGGTGTTTATTGTTTATTTAATTGGTATTATTGTTACGGAAGCGAACTATTGTAGAATTCACAAACATGAAATGGACAATATAATTGTTCAACAAAAAATACATTTAAACGAAGCTGCAAAAAGCGGACATCATGAAGAACATGGTGCAGCTACCGAAGAGTCGCACAAAGAAGGAGATACACCAGCAGAACATCACTAAGCCTTCGCTTTAGTTTATTCGAAGGACTCAGGGTGACGAAGTAAATTAATAAAATGGTCTCGTCCCGAGAATTCGGGACGAGACCATTTTTGTTTGTACTTTTGTGAACGAAATTTAATTCTCAATTCGCCATTTTAATATGAAAAAGAAATTATTAATTCTGCTTTTTCTTCTCTCGTTCCCTTCGGCATTATATGTTTTTCTTTCTGTAGGAAAAATAAATTTTATTCGTCTTCCTTATTTTGGTGAAAAAACATTGGCAGCAAACGGCCACGATACTATCTATCATTCTATAGCTCCTTTTAGTTTTATCAATCAAGATGGAATAACTGTTACGGATAAAAATTACGATGGCAAAATTTATATAGCAGATTATTTCTTCACAACTTGTAAAAGTATTTGTCCGAAAATGACCACAGAGCTTATTCGTGTTCAAGATAAATTAGGCTATACCAAAGGAATGGTTCAAATACTTTCACATACGGTAGACCCTGAGCATGATTCCGTTTCCGCTTTAAAAGCATATTCCAAAATGGTGCATGCCGATACAAAAGTTTGGAATTTTGTTACCGGAGATAAAAAAGAATTGTACGACATGGCTCGCAAAAGCTACTTGCTAAATGCCGTAGAAGGCGATGATGGTCCAGATGATTTTATTCATAGCGAATTATTTGTTTTAATAGATAAAGAAAAGCATATCAGAGGAATTTATGATGGAACAAATATTAAAGCAGTAAATAATTTAATAGATGATGTGAAAGTATTAATCGCAGAATTTATGATTAAAGAAAAGAAAAATAATAACGAGAAAAGTGCCGCAGAATAATATTCCAAAAAATTAAATATGAACGATAAATTTGTTTTTAGAATTATAATGGGAATTTCCATTTTTGTATTTGTTGCAGTTGTCATACTCAACAAAAAAATATTACCTGTCCCGGAAGTTATCCCCGATTTTGTTTACAAACTCCCGAAGCTAAATGCTTTCCTGAATGGAACGTGTAGTTTACTTTTACTATTGTCGTTGTATATGATTAAGCAACGCAACATAGCAACGCACAAAAAATTAAATATTCTAGCATTTGTATTGTCGTCTGTTTTTTTACTGTCCTATATCACTTACCATTGGATGGCACAAGAAACAGCTTATCCTGCTGATTCTCCAATGCGAGCAACTTATTTAATTATTTTAATTAGCCACATTATTTTAGCAGCATTGGTATTGCCATTGGTTTTATTATCCTTTTATTATGGATTAAAATCACAACAAGCCGGTGGCAATGTCTACATTAAAAAACACAGAAATATAACACGTTGGAGTTATCCAATATGGTTATATGTTACTATTACAGGTGTTGTAGTTTATGTAATGATATCTCCATTTTATACACATTAATTTTGTACTTTTATCAGAACAATGAATGCAAAAAAAATTATAATACGTAGTGTTTCGTTTGTATTGTTTTTTATCATCAATGCAAATGGGTATGCACAATGTGCTATGTGTAAATCATCCGTTCAAAGTAATTTGGATAATGGAGGCTCTATTGGTAAGGAGCTAAACACAGGAATATTATACTTAATGGCAATACCTTATGTGCTTTTAATGACTGGAGCTTATTTCTTTTTTAAGAAACCCATTGATGCTAAAATTAAAGCTTGGAAAGAAAAACATTTTCCTAGAAAACAAGCGAGCTAGTCTTCCCTAATATAATTTTCGCTTTTAACCACATACATAGTTGATATAGTCTTTATTTTTATACCATTTTCCATTATAGATTATACCAATTGTTATTATAAAATAGGAGTCCAAAGGACATTTTGTAATAACAATTGGTTAATGCCGATGCGCTCATAGTCTCACCCCAATCACACAAACATCATCTACTTGTTCCAAATTAGATTTCCAGATTTCAAAAGCAGATTCCAATGATTGCAACTGTTTTTCCTGTGTAAGATTTACGTTTTGCAAAAGCATATCCTTTAAAGGCTTGTACTTGAATTTTTTTCCTTTGTCGCCACCAAATTGATCAGCAAAGCCATCGGTTAACATAAAAATAGAATCTCCTTCTTGAATATCTATGGTATGAGTTGTGAAAGGCCTTGGATTTTCAGTTTTTCCAATAGATTGTTTGTTCGCTTTTACTTCTTTCATTTCACCATTCTTGGTATACCAAAACGGACTATTTGCTCCGGCCCATTTAATTTCTCCGGTACTTTTATTGATTGCCGCTAATGAAATATCCATTCCATCTTTTACATCTGTATCACTTTTTGAAAATGTTTCTAAAACCAATTCTCTGGTTTTATCTAAAATTTTTCCCGGCTCGGTATTTCCGAATTCAAATACTGCTCTATTCAAGGCATTGCTACAAACTACGCTCACCATTGCTCCCGGAACACCATGTCCTGTGCAATCCGCTGCCGCAATTAATATGATTTCAGAGTTTTCTGATACATTGCCTTTTTTTTCTTTTTTGTCATTTTCAAATTGGACAATTTCCATCCAATAAAAATCTCCTGCAACAATATCTTTCGGTTTGTAAAAAATAAAGGATTCGGGTAAATGTTGTTTTACAAAATGTTGAGGTGGGAGAATGGCTTCTTGCAAACGTTTCGCATAAGTAATGGAATCTAAAATTTCCTTTTGTTTTTCTTCCACTAAATCTTTTTGTAATTCAATAATCACTTTTTGTTTTTTAGTCAAACGTAAACGATTAAAAACAAAAATGGCGAAAAGCAATACCAGTAGTAATCCTACAGCAATTGAATAGCTGATAATTTTTTGTTTTTGTTCTTGTTCTGATGAAATGGCCAATACTTTTTCTTGTTCTTTTTCATCCAGTGCTTTTTGTTTATCATAGTTGTATTGCATTTCTTGTTGCATAACAGCTTGTTGCCCTTCTTCATTTTTTATGCTGTCGCGCATCTCAATATACAATTCGTGCATTGTTAGTGCTTCAGTAGACTTCCCCTGTTGTTTGTATATTTCATATAAATTAAAACTCGATTCTCTTATTGTAGAAACAAATCCTCCTGCTTTACCAATATCTAAAGCTTT
>JAYVZC010000045.1:0-5410 GCA_043783695.1 Bacteroidota bacterium | reverse complement strand
TAGAACTTTCTGAAAAAGCACGTTGAATAAATTCAAATCGCATCATCAATCTTTTTTCCGGTTTGTCTGTCCGTGTGATGACACGCGTGAGTTTGGTTAAAAACAATTTATGCTTTTCCGCTTCTTCTCTGAACTGTTCGCTTTCTTTGGTAGGAAGTATTACATAAAACTTTCCTGTAGGATTTAATAATTTTAAAACACCATCCAACAATTCATTAAAAGGTAATTGATCTGTGTGACGGGCATTTGTTCGTGATTCTTCTGAAGCCTTTGATGAATCAATAAAGTAGGGAGGATTGCTTACAATCAAATCGTATTTGTGATCACTTTCTTTTGCAAATTGTTGCAGGGAAATGTGGTGAACTTCAATGTGATCTTTCCACTGGCAATTGTTCACATTTTCTGTTGCTTGGATATAAGCATTCAAATCAATATCAATAGCATCAATACGTGCACCCGATTTTTGTGCAAGCATCAAAGCAATAATGCCTGTGCCTGTGCCAATATCCAAAATAGTTTTTGCGTTGGAGGAATTTACCCAGGAGCCTAATAAAACAGCATCCGTGCCTACTTTCATAGCACACTTGTCTTGAATAATTTTGAACTGTTTAAAAGCGAATGTTTGATTCGACATAAAAAAAGTAGAAAACAGTTTGATTAAATCAACGTTTACTCTAATTAATTATAAAGTTAAACTAATTTTTGGAAAAACAATAAGAATGCAAAAACTATTCTTTGTCCGTTTCTTTTTCCGATTCGTCTTCTACCTTTTTTGAAATATAAATATCAATTAATCCTTCGGGAGCATCCAACTCAATGCGTTTATTTTCGCGATTGATAGAGACAATGAATTTTTCTTTTGCCGGAATTAAAATGTCATTTTCTCCATGTCTGATTTGTAAAATAGTTTGATGAGGAAAATCCAAGACTTCAGTAATTTTTCCAATTTCGCCAAATGTTTTATCAGTCGCTATAAAGCCTGCCAACTCATGTATGTAAAACTTTTTTCCTTTTAGTGGGGGCAAAGCAGTCAGTGGTAAATACAAAGATTTCTTTATCAATTCTTCAGCACGTGCAATAGTATCGATGCCTTCTAAAGTAACCGTTGCATTACTTCCTTTGACGTAAATTTTTTTGATGAAAAACGGAACAAGCGAATTGTTTAAATCAATAAAAACCGATTCTAGTTTTTGATATTTACTTCCGTTGTCAACATCCAAAACAAAGCCCAGTTCTCCATGATTACCAACTCTTTTGGCAATATAGCCTAAATTAAAACAGTCTTTCTTATCCATTATTCAAAATCACATTTAAATGTCCGCAATGATGCTTTCCGTGCCAAGCGTACAGAGCAACAAATTCATCCAATTGAAATTCTTTGTTGTATTCGGGGTGAATATATTTTTTCTTGAAATCGTTTTCTGTCATTGCCTTTAAAACTGCAGTCCATCTTGCATTAATAGCTTCCGTAATTTTTAATGAAACTTCAAAAGGAGTGTTTTCCACGTCAGCCAAAACAGCCCAAGCATCTTGATTGTAAGGTTTGATAACAGGATTATGTTCTGTAAGGGCTAATTTTACTCGTATTAAAGCGTTTGAGTGACTATCAGCAATGTGATGAATAATTTGTTGAGCGTTCCAACCCCTTTCTCGATAGCTTTCCTTCAAGTGTTCGGGCTTCAATTGTTTTGCAATAAAATTTAGTAAAGCAGGCAATGCTTCTATGGCTTCCAGATTGCTTTTTGTTTCAACAGGAGAATATGTTTTCCCGTATTCAAACCTTCCGATAGGATAAATATTTTTTTCGCTCATACTATATAGAACAAAAAAGTCCCTTGTCATTTCGAGCATTCTGCGCTGAAGCAGACATTATCGAGAAACAAGGGACTTTTTAAAACTTTGTAAACCAAAATTATGCTTCTGCTTGAGGCGTTTCTGCTTCAGGAGTAGCGGCAACTTCAGCAACCGGAGCAACTTCTTCAGCTACTGCTTCTTCAACAACAGGCGGTGTGTTTTTAGCAATAATTTTTGCAGCTTTTGATTCTTTTGCAGTTGCTTCAGCAGCCATACGGTTTTTGTAAACATCTTTTTTAGCATTTGCTAAAGTGTCGACTTTACCGGTAACTTTTGTTTCTTTTTCAGAGATCCACTTTGCGTATTTTGCATCGGCCTGCTCTTGTGTTAAAGCACCTTTAGTAACACCACCTTGTAAGTGGTTCATGTACATTACACCTTTGTATGAAAGGATAGCGCGACATGTATCTGTTGGTTGAGCACCTTTATTTAACCATGCCAATGCTTTTGCATTGTCGAGGTTAATAGTTGCTGGATTTGTAGTTGGGTTGTACGTACCAATTTTCTCAATAAACTTTCCGTCTCGAGGTGCACGACCATCCGCAATTACAATGTGGAAAAAAGCAGAAGCCTTTTTACCTTGGCGTTGTAATCTAATTTTTGCTGGCATTGTTTTTTGTTTATTTATTAATGATTAATAATGTTCCCAATTTTATTTTGGGACAGCGAAAATACGTATATTTCTTTAATTGACAAAAATTTTACTTGTTTATTTGGCTATTTGGTTGATAAATGCTTGTTTTTTATTCTATTGATTATCGAAAAACGCAGATGAAATCCATAATTTTAAAGTTAAAATTTCGTTCCCCCGATTTATTTTGTAATTTTGCAAACTAAATAAATATAAAAAACATATGTCCGCACCATCAAATTCCATTTTAGTTCCTATTGATTCTACTGAGCAAACAATCATCGCATTAAGTCAAACATACAATTTAGCTCGATTAACCAACTCAAAAATTATATTATTAAGTGTTGATGAAGGAAATCCTCCATTGGTACAAAAAAAATTAGACGAATTAGCTAAAGAAGCATCAGTAAAATCGGGACAACCGGTTGAAGCTATGGTTCGTAAAGGTAACGTTTATGAAGAAATTAATAAAGTAGCAGATGTATTGAATCCATTATTTGTAATGATAGGTTTATCATCAAAAATTACTTTAGGTAAAATTATTGGAAAGAATGCCTTTAAAATGGTACGCGAATCAAAGCATCCTGTAATTACTATTCGTGGAAAAGTTCACCGTGATGGTTGTAAAACAATCTTATTACCTTTAGATTTAACTAAAGAAACTCGTGAAAAAGTAAATAAAGCAATAGAATTAGCAAAAATATTCAACGCTGATATTCGTGTTATCTCCATTCTTACTCAAAAAGATGAAGAAGCAGAAAACAAATTGATTGCCTATTCTAATCAAGTTTGGAAATACATTAAAGATCAAGAAGTACGTTGTACTATCAAAACTCTTCGTGGTTCTGATGTTCCTCAAATGATTTTGGATTACGGACATGAAGTAGAAGCAGATTTAGTTTTGGTAATGACAAAAGCAGAATTAAGTATGAAAGAATTTTTCATCGGAACTGTTGCTCAACGTTTGATTAACGAAAGTGATATTCCTGTATTAAGTTTCCGTCCAATGGAAAGAAAAGATACAACAGTGTTTAAACCATACTAAACGGTATCAAGTAGCTGGTATTAAGTATTAAGACAAAAAACCTTCGAGCAAAATGCTTGAAGGTTTTTTTTATTGTCTACTTTTCCAATCTTATCAACACTACCTGAAAATTGCTCCTAAATTGAGTAAATTTACAATCCCAATTTAACACAAAGCTTACACAAAGAATACACCCAGCATACCAATGAACTAGTGAACCAATTAACCAGTGAACCAATAAAATGAACTTTTCCCACTTACACGTACATACCCAATTTTCGCTGCTAGATGGTGCTGCTGATATTTCTTCGCTTTATAAAAAAGCAGTGAATGATAATATGCGCGCCTTGGCAATTACCGATCATGGTAACATGTTTGGCGTTTTTAAATTTGTTGCCGAAGCCGGCAAACATAATACTCCTGAAAATCCCAATAAAATAAAACCCATTGTTGGCTGTGAATTTTATGTTGTTGAAAATCGTAACAAGCGCCAATTTACTAAGGAAGATAAAGATGTTCGTTATCACCAATTGTTTTTAGCGAAGAATCCTCAAGGATATAAAAATCTTGTAAAGCTTTGTTCATTGGGCTATATGGAAGGTTTGTACGGAAAATATCCCCGTATCGATAAAGAACTGATTTTACAATATCACGAAGGATTAATTGCTACCACTTGCTGTTTAGGAGCCTCTGTGCCGAAAGCAATTATGAAATTGGGTGAGGATGAAGCAGAAAAAGAATTCAAATGGTGGTACGATATTTTTGGCGAAGATTATTACATCGAGCTGCAACGCCATGGTATGGTGGAACAAAATAAAGTAAATGAAGTGCTTCTAAAATGGGCAAAAAAATACAATGTAAAAATTATTGCATCAAACGATTCTCACTATGTGGATCAACAAGATTCAAATGCTCACGATATTTTATTGTGTATCAATACAGGTGAAAAGCAGAGCACACCAACAATGAAAGATTTTGGTGATGACGATTCCAATTCATTCAAAGGAAAACGTTTTGCATTTTATAATGATCAGTTTTATTTTAAAACGACTGCGGAAATGACGCAGCTGTTCAGCGATTTGCCTGAAGCAATTGATAATACAAATGATATCGTTGACAAGATTTCCCCGCTGAAATTGAAGCAAGACATCATGTTGCCGAATTATGTGATACCACCTGGTTTTGCAACGCAAGATGATTATCTCTACGACCTTACTTACAAGGGCGCAAAAATGCGCTATACTGATATTTCTCCTGAAGTAGAAGAACGTTTGAATTTCGAATTGTTCACCATCAAGACAATGGGATTTGCAGGTTACTTTTTAATTGTAGCCGATTTCATAAAAGCTGGCCGTGATATTGGCGTTTTAATTGGCCCTGGTCGTGGTTCTGCCGCTGGCTCTGCTGTTGCTTTTTGTATTGGTATCACCAACATCGATCCCATCAAATACAATTTACTATTCGAGCGTTTTTTAAATCCCGATCGTAAATCCATGCCCGATATTGATACGGATTTTGATGATGAGGGCCGTCAGAAAGTAATTGATTATGTGGTAGAGAAATACGGAAAAAATCAAGTGGCGCAAATTGTTACTTATGGTACAATGGCTGCTAAGATGAGCATCAAGGACGTTGCACGTGTTTTGGATTTGCCTTTACAAGAATCAAACATGCTTGCGAAGTTAGTTCCTGACAGACCGGGAATAGAATTAAAACGTGTCTTAAAAGCACCATTGACAGGTGATGCGAGTCTTGAAGAAAAAGAAGGACTCAACAAAGAAGATCTGGAAGATGTAAAAAAATTACGTGCAATTCTTGCGGGTAATGATATGCAAGCCAAAGTTTTGAAAGAGGCTTTAATTCTGGAAGGCTCTGTACGCGGTACCGGTATTCACGCTGCA
>JAYVZC010000044.1:0-5422 GCA_043783695.1 Bacteroidota bacterium | reverse complement strand
TAAATATACGAAAAAATGTGATTGAAAAGTTTTAGCAATTTTCTTTTAATAAAGAGTCTGAGAGGGTTGTTTGAGCCTGTGCTTAAACTAGGAAGGATTTGAAAACACAATGTCGGATTTCTACTATTTTGAATTAAAAGCTGGCAAAATGGTTGAAAATTATAATTAATGAACTGCTTTAAAATAAAAAAGTTCCCCCAATGTATGGGGGAACTTTTTTCATTCCTTTCTTTAGCAATTATTTGTTAACTGCTTTTTTCAATTCTGCACCAGCTTTAAATTTAGCTACTTTTTTAGCAGCGATCTTAATTGCTTTTCCAGTTTGAGGATTTCTTCCTGTTCTTGCAGCTCTTTTAGCTACTGAGAAAGAACCGAAACCTACTAGTGCAACTCTGTCACCTTTTTTAAGTGCTTTAGATGTAGCGTTAACAAATGCATCTAATGCTCTTCCAGCATCAGCTTTTGTTAATTTTGATTCTGATGCAATAGCATCTACTAATTCTGCTTTGTTCATTTTGTTTTGTTTTTTGGGTTTAACATTTAATTACGAAGCTAAAGTATTAAAACACTTGTTACCAAACAAGATTTAAGGCAAAAAAAGCTTGCAATTGTTGACAAATCTACCTTTTGTTAATAAATAGACCCATAAAATCAGCAAAATTGGGCTTTTTAGGAAAAGTAACGCTCTTTTTAATTTTCGGTAAAAATTTTTTTTTACCTGAGTTCGATTAATAAATTTAGAAAATAACACCTCTGCTATTTCACAAGACAGACAATTATATTTTTTATAATAGCAAAAATAGCCGCAGACCTGTCTGCCAACAGGCTGATCTGCGGCTAAATTATATGCTTCTGTTTTCGATATAATTACTTTGGATTATAGGCTGCTATTCTTTTTTATAATCGAACTAAGGGTATTTAGTACGAGAAAGTGTATCGGCAAGATAGTTGCGGGTTTCATTCACCCATTTATAAAGAATTTCTTTTTGTTCGGGACTTAGTATTGCATCGCTGTGTTGGTATGTATAAGAACTAATTGGCATTTCGCCTTCTTCAATTTGTTCTTTAATTTCTTTTAATTTATGAAGCTTACGTTTTAAAGAATAAGCTTCGTATTCAGAAAAATTTAATTCTTCTTTTCCTTCATTTACATGATGATTCATCCACCAGCCAAGCGGTTGGATATTGGTATACCATGGGTAATTGGTGTAATTGGAATGACAATCGTAACAGGAAGTTTGTAGTATTCGTCCCACCTCCTGTGTAACAAAAATGGTGTTTTCTGTTTCTCGTTCTCCTAAGTTCCTTTCGGGACGGATGAATTGTATGATGACGAAAATAATTAGAAGGACGATTAAGAATTTTTTCTTTTTAGTCATACGCGTTTAATAATATTAAGTATTCTTCGTTACAATCATTTTCATCATCCCCCTACCCCCTTTAAAGGGCTATATCCTATAATTAGGAAGCGGTTAGTTTTACTTTGTTGGTTGTTACTGCATTATAAAGAAGTAAATCAAAAATATTTTTTTCATCTTTAAAGTTATATTTAAAACTAAATTCATCTAAATAATTTTGCAAATATTTTATCGTGATTTTATGATACTGTCCTACTATTCCTCTTTTAACTATACTCCAAAAGCCTTCAATGTTATTGGTGTGATACTCTCCTCTTACGTATTCATCTTTTTGGTGATTTACAATTTCATGACCTCGATATTTTTTATTTAATCCAGAGTAAGCCCCAAAACCGTCACTAACAATTACCGATTTTCTGTCTACTCTGTTATTGATAATTGGTTGTAGTGTTTTACCATCTGCATGACTAACAACTTGAGTACTCACCCTTCCTGATCTTGATAATAAACCAAACACAGGTGCTTTGTGCATTCCACCTGTGGCTACTTTGCCTTGAGCACGTAAAGTGTCTCTTGCTTTTTTGTGTTTATTCTTTGTTTGACCACCAACATATGTTTCATCCACTTCTACTATTCCCTTTAGCAACTTTTTATCGGTGTTTTGCATTGCATCACGTAAGCGCTTTTGAACATACCAAGCTGTATCTTTTTTAACCTCTATATGACGTGCCAATTGTGTTGATGAGATTCCTTTTTTTGCATTCATCACAAGACTTATTGCAACAAACCATTTTGACAAAGGCAAATTCGAAGCCTCGAATACGGTGCCAACCAATACACTAAAACTTGTATTGCAACTATTACAATGATGACGCAATTGCTTCTTCATTGCTGTTACTCTGTCCGATTCACAATAAGGGCAAACTGGATTACCTTGCCATCTCGATTGTTCTAAATAGTTGATACAACGTTTTTGGGTATTCAACTTTTTTGTTATTTCTATTAGTTCCATTTTACAAATATAATAATCCTACCTTATTATATGACATCCCCATAATCCGTTTAAATCAATAAACACTCCTCAAAAAATTTAAACCATTTTTCATCATGAAGATCATGACAATCTGCGTTCTAATTACGTTTAGCCTTCGCAACAGGGAGATCCCGTGTCGTGGCAAGGGATGACATTTACGAGGAGGGGTTCTTTTTAAAATGCAGGTGTTACTGATGTATTCTTTGGTTCTTCCTTCTTAATTAAATCCAATCTTACTCGATAAGCTATTCCAACACTAATAATAGGATAATTTTTTATTGGTGTATAAATTGGATTTCCATAATATGCTTCCTTTTTATCAGTTGTTCCGTATTTATGTTGCCATGGGCTTCTGCTCAAGGAATAGCCTACTTCTGCAAACACTAGCACTTTAGGAACTACAAAGCAATCCACAAATAATTTTATTTGCATTTCGTCATAACGTACATAATCGTAATTATTTTTTTGCGACAAGCGGAAGGAACGGGTAAATGATTTGAAATTTAATCCGGTATACAATTTATTTTTAATCAAATTAAATTCTACTTTATAATTGGATGGGAGAATCCCATAAAGGTTAACTCGATTATTTACTTTCCAATCAACGCCAACCAATGGAATAATAAAGTTTCCAAAAGCTTCGCGGTTATAATAAATTCCCAATTTTATTTTCAACTTCTCACTTGGAACAAAATGTTCTAAAAAAATTCCTCCGTATTGAAAATCATAACTATCTACTTTATCTTTAAAATCGGAAGCTATTTTAGGAATTACCAATACTATTGTTTCCCATTTTTTATTTTTTGAAACCAATTTCATTCCCAAAGGCATTGAAATACTCGACAAACGATTTGAATAAGAAGAATCGGGAGTGATGGTAGAATTGAGCATTTCGCTATTCAGACGAAGTAAAAATGTATTCCCGTTTTTAAATTGTTTCGGCAAAAAGAAGTTTAAAAAATAATCATCCGTTTTATTTTTCCACTTGGTACTGTCTTGATAGTTTGCAGAAAACGTTTGATAATTGAAACTAAGAATATCTGCAAATGGCTGTGCCTCCATCTTAACAGTAATGGCAATAAAAAGAATCAAGGATTTAATTTTCATGCAACAAATATAAACTTTTGTAGGTTTCGGGGTGTAGAGTTTGTATTCTTTTTATAATATCAGCAAACACACCTACTACAAAAACCACTAGATTTACTAAGCTTACTTATTACTGATTTTTCAAAGAACGAATAAAAATATTTGTTACTTTTGTTACTTTTTGTTCCATTTTACATTCTGTTTCCATTTGTTTTAAACTTTTGAATGTTTATTTTTGTCCAGTTAACTTGACGCCCATGCGAGTGATTCGGTATTCCTATTGTTATGAGTAAATTCTCTCAACGCTCCTATAAACTCGAACTATTGGATGGTCCAAACATCCCCAAAGAATTACTTTTCAAAAATCTTCGCGAATTAGATATAGTTAATCGTTTGTTAGGCGGACACGCAATCACTCTTTCTGGAATAAAAAAATTAGTTACGGATAAAAATAAAATATATCGGATTGTTGATATTGGTTGTGGCGGAGGTGATGCAATGAAAGAAATTGCAAAATGGGCTAAAATAAATAGTTTTAAAGTCGAATTGATTGGTGTGGACATGAATGTAGATGCTATTCAGTTTATGCGAGAGTATTGCAAAGGTCTTCCTGAAATAAAAGGAATAGTCAGTGATTATCGCGACTATTTACAATCAAATACAAATGTCGACATTGTTCATTGTTCACTTTTTTGTCACCATTTAAAAGATGAAGAATTAATAGAGTTGTTTGAGTACATGAATAAATGCGCCCGAATCGGATTTATAATAAATGATCTGCAACGACAATGGTTTGCTTATTATAGCATTAAATTTTTAACACGTTTATTGAATGGCTCGGCACTGGTAAAAAATGATGCCCCGCTTTCTGTGTTAAGAGGATTTAAAAAAGAGGAGTTGAATAATTTATTGGATAAGGCTTCCGTGAAAAATTTCAGTGTAAGTTGGAGGTGGGCGTTCAGATATTTAATCTTAAATAAAAAATCTTAGTGTTCTAAGTGCCCTAGTGGTAAAAAATCAAAATACATATGAGGTAGCAATCATCGGAGGTGGTCTGGCAGGCTTAACACTCGCCATCCAACTTGCCGATGCAGGATATTCATGTGTATTATTCGAAAAAAATAAATATCCTTTTCACAAAGTTTGCGGTGAATATATTTCCATGGAATCCTGGGATTTTATTGAACGATTGGGATTAAACTTATCGGAGTTGAATCTTCCGAAAATAAATCGCTTGCACGTTTCATCTCTCTCCGGAAAATTATTAAAACACAAATTGGATCTTGGCGGCTTCGGAATTAGTAGATATATACTAGATTCCAAACTTTCGGAAATAGCAAAAATCAAAGGGGTTCAAGTATTGGATGATTGCAGAGTAAGTGATGTGAGATTTGACAACGAGCAATTTACTATCGAATCATCAAAAGGAAATTTTACTTCAACTATTTGCATTGGGTCCTGGGGCAAAAAAAGCAACCTGGATAATAAATTACGAAGCATGTCCTCCTCTGGAGGGGGTAGGGGGATGATAAAGAAAGCAAAGAACTATGTCGGAATCAAATACCACATAAATATTGATTTTCCTAATGATTTAATCGAACTTCATAATTTTGAAAATGGATATTGCGGCATTTCTAAAATAGAAGACAACAAATATTGCCTTTGTTATTTAACCGATTCTGAAAATTTAAAAGCATACAATGGAGATATTAAAAAGATGGAAGAAGAAGTTCTTTTCAAAAATCCGTTCTTAAAAAAGTATTTTACTAAAGCTAAATTTTTATTCGAAGAACCCTTGACCATTTCACAAATTAAAATTGGTTATAAAAAAGCAATAGAAAAAAATATTTTAATGCTAGGAGATGCAGCGGGGAATATTGCACCATTGAGCGGAAATGGAATGAGTATGGCAATGCGAAGTTCATTTTTTCTAAATCAACTGCTT
>JAYVZC010000043.1:0-2259 GCA_043783695.1 Bacteroidota bacterium | reverse complement strand
GAAACTTGAGAGTTACATAAGAACAACATTTTTCGTTGTAAGTATCATTTATCAATTCAAATAGAATTGCTTCCTTTTTAATGGTTGTGCCCATCCATTCCATTAAATAAGGAATTTCGGTGGTATCGCTTTCCTTAATGTTGTATAACCTGATGTCGGATAAATTACTTTTGCAACGAGCAGTAATTTCCGGCAGAAGAGGAATGGCATAATAACCTTCTTTTTCTACTTTTTTCAATGGACGCTTGAATGTATATCCTTCTATCTGTGCAAAGCACGAAGTCGAAAGGAGAATAGCAACACCAAAAATTATTTTATTCATAGACTTAATTATTATCATCACCAAATATGAAAGCTTTAAATTTTTGATATAAAAATGCTACAACAAGCAAGATGACTCCTAAAAGCATGTAAGCAATCACTTTGTAACCTGTTGATAAATCCCAAGTATCAAAAGTTAATAATTTTATAAGTGTTATTCCGAAAAGGGAAATTGCTGCAATACGCATGATTTTATTTTTCTTAACCATACCAATTGCAATTAAAATAAACGAATAAATGCCCCATAAGGCTGTAAATCCGAGTTTATAAACGGCATTGTTTCCGTAATAATCTAATTCGTAATTATGAGTGGTTTGTAGGTGGAGTAATTCATTACTCAATACAACAAGAATAAAGAAGTGGATGATTGCTCCGATGTAAAATTTAGAAATTGTGAACTTTTTAAATATATCTGTTTTCAAAACTTGATAGTTCAAGAACAAAAGAATTCCGAAAAGTATAAAACAAAGGTATCGCAAGTAAGTTAAAGATGTATTCATCATATAGTACTCCGATTTTTCGTGAAGTGCATAATCAAAGTCGCTCAAAATACTTAGTCCACCTGTAATAAAAAACAGTGCAACAAACATATTTGTTCCAACTGCAGTCCATCTTACTGCTGGCGATTTTAATTTGTATACCGCTAGAATACTAAATACTATAAAAAAAATAAGGTTGTATATTCCTAACCCAACATCTTTTAATTTTAAAATAGAATAATCTCGAATTTCCATAATTGCTCCCGACTCTGCCCATGCTTCTTTTGAGGGAACTTTAATTAACGAATTCTCAAATTGAGCTTTGTAATACATTCCAATTTCGTTACTGAATGTTAAATAAGTAAGAATGCCGAAAGTGATAGGCAATGCATATTCAATGATTATATAAAGATCAAATTTTTTGTATTCTTCCTCTGTCAATGTTTTTTTATTATGAACAAACATCATTACTCCAATTGAGGCTATCACAAATATTGAAGTGAAAAAATAAATATTTACAACAGGAGTAAAGAATTTACACCACTCGTAATAGTAATTATGCGAATCATTTATAATTTTCCAGTCCTGCATTAAACTGCAAATAGAAAATAATATCATAATGTATCCAAGCCATTCATAAAAACGAACTGCCTTGTATCTGCCTATTGAAAATAACAATACTGCTTCTACAGCCCAAAATAATGTTACCCAATTGCCTTCTAGTTGTACGGGAACAGCAATGGTAATAAAGCTCAATACAAGTGCTATGAGTAAATAAAACAATTTTCTGTCGAGTAGTTTGTTTTTAAATATAATGTAACTGAATACAAAATGCACGAAAGCGTTGGCAACTGTATATGCACCCAGATAATCTTTAATGCCTTCATGATTAAGTGTTGCGTAACCAATTCCAAAAAAGATAAAGCTGTTGGAAACAATTCGGATAACATCCAACACTCCAAATTTTTCTTGTTTCATTATTTTGTACGACATGTTGCTGCTGTAAAAAATAATGAAGAATAAAAAAGAAAACACCAATGATAATGTTGTATGAATCTCGTAATCGAACTTGGTAACAAACCATATTAAAACAATTAGCCATGTAAATCCGAATGCCATGTGATTTAATACTTGCCAATACTTTTTAAATGACAAAACCAAAATGCCGATGTTGACAATAACCATATAGGAAAACATGATTTCAATTTTTCCGGAACCATCGCTCAAAAGCATAGGAACAGCATAAGCGCCCACCAATCCTATAATGCCAATGATTTGTAAATTGTAAATGGTTGCGGCAAAAACAGTGAACATGGTAAAAATAACCATGATTCCAAATGCAGCCACTTGTCCGAACATTCCATAAAGTGTATAAGCAATAAATGTGGTGAAGTAGAGCGAGGCCATTCCACCGCTTAATAATACTGCACTAAATGCTTTGTATTTTTCTTTTAAACGG
>JAYVZC010000042.1:0-12712 GCA_043783695.1 Bacteroidota bacterium | reverse complement strand
GCTTTGCAATTTTGCACTATAACAGTTACTCTCTCGGCATTTACAATACTAATCTCAAAATATCCTTTGGACTATTTTGAGCTAAGTATTGGTATAAGTCGAAGAAAGTTTGCACAAAAGTAATTGAATTTTATTCTAAAGTGAAAACGAACGTAAATGTTCCACGTTGTTCTTTTATACCTTTGCTACTGGCATTGAATTTTACAGAAAGGGCTGCTTGCCTTGCTTTAGCATATAAATTAGAACTTGTAGTAGTGGATCCTGGCAATCCTGGAGTTGCTTTAATTACCTTCCCTGTTTCATCTACAATAATTTCAACAATTACCTTTCCTTCTTCTTTATTATCTGTCATCGGATCAGGTCTTTTAGTAACTATTCTACCTGTTAGTTTATAATCACCAGACCCATCCGTTCCAGGTGTATCATTTCCATGTCCATTATCATTACCCTGACCAACACCTGTATTTGTACCTGTTCCTGAGCCACCGGTATTTCCTCCACCTTCTCCATTTCCTTTGTGTTTGGGTTTCTTTTTCAATACTGCCAATGCATTTAATAATTCTTCACTTTCTTTTTGTTCTTGCACAGTTGGCGTTTCTGATTGTGTCTCTGATGTATTTTTAGGATTTGTTTTTACACTAACAGCTGTTTCAGAGGGGTCGGTTAAAATATTTGGAGCATCGTTACTTACTGTAGGATGTGAAGACACATCCATGCTTGTAGCAATATCATTGTCATGATTTCCTGAACCACCTGCGGTAGCATTTCCTAACCCTTCTGTCCCTAAATCAATATCAATAGTTGGCACCTCCACAATTTTAAATGCAGGAAGTGGTGTTATAAAAACAACATAAATGAACAATAAAAACAACAAGACATGAAATCCAATTGTAAATATCAATGCCATATATTTGCTTTTATTTTCTACTGATGCCTCCATTTTATTTATCGGTTGCTTTAGTTGATAATACCATTTTTACTCCTAAGTTATATCCTATTTGCATTACATCAGCTAAATCCTGAACGGTTAAAGATTTATCTAATTTTAATACTACAGTAGGTGAAGTTTGTTTTGAAATAGCAAATCTTAATGCATTTTCCAAATCTGAAAAAGGGATTTTTGTTTTATTAACAGCGTACTCATGCTCTGCACTTACCTCAACTGTTACAGGTTGCAAGGTCATTTGTACTGCTGATTTAGAATTCGGCAGAGCCAATTTCATTACACTTGGATTTACCAATGTTGAAATAATTAAAAAGAAAAGCAAAAGAAAAAACATGATATCGTTCAACGATTCAGTACTTACTTCTGCTGCTTCTTTATGTCTACGTTTTATTTTCATCTTTATTTTGTTGGCTCTTGAAGTAAATCAATAAATTCTACGGATGCTGTTTCCATTTTATTAATGGTTTTATCCAACATGGCATTCAAAATATAATATCCAACAAATGCTAAAAGCCCTACTACCAAACCCGATGCGCTAGTAATCATTTTCTGATATAAACCAGTTGAAATAATTCCAATACTAATATTATCGCTTAAAGAAATATCATAGAAAATTTTTATGACCCCTGCAATTGTACCTATAAAACCAAAGATGGGAGCAATTCTGCCAATTAAACTCAATATACTTAGATTTTTTTCTAATCGATTTAATTCTAATTTCCCAACACTTTCCATTGCTTCTTCAATTTCTTTGATAGGCTTACCTATTCGACTAACACCTTTCTCAATCATACGAGCAGCCGGACTAGTAGTATTTCTACACAATGATTTTGCAGCATCAATATTTCCATTATGAATAAAATCTTTAATGCTATTCATAAAATTTCTATCCAGTTTAGATGCTTTACCGATGGTCATAAATCGTTCGAAGAAGAAATAAATCGTTAAAATAGATAGTAGACCCATTGGAATCATAATGATTCCACCTTTCATAATAAGATCGAGTAATGAAAGAGATGCTTGATTTGAAACTTCTGTATTTGCGGGTAAAGGCATTTGACTCGCTTGAACCGCAACATTTTTAGCAGTATCTATTACTTGAGTTGCTGCACTAGTTGCACCACTTACTATTTGTAAAAAAACGGAATTTAACATGTTTATTAGTTTAGATTTTATTTAATATAAAAAAAACAATCATGAGTTAATAACTCACGATTGCTAAATTAATTATATGAAGTGGCGCTTTTTTTATCCTTTGCTCAACTTATAAACACTGGATTGTTTATTTAAGCTTGAAGTTTATGGGCAAAGTACATTGAACACGTACTGCTTTTCCGCCTTTTATCCCCGGCTCCCACAAAGGCATTTTCTTAACTACACGTTGAGCTTCCTGCTCACAACCGTCACCAATTCCATTTTTAAGTTTGATATCGGTAAGTGTTCCATCAACTTCTACCACAAAAGAGAGATAAACCGCACCATGAGTGCCATTTTCTACTGCTACTCCCGGGTATTTTAAATTATCGACAATAAATTGAGCCATATTTTCCATTCTTGGCATCTTATCGGGAATTAAAATAATTTCTGCGGGAAGTTTTGTTTCAGGTATTACAGGATCTTTCATTTTAACATCAGCACTATCTCCTAAAGGATTGGGATTTTTACTAATAACGAGTTGATCGTTTGTTTTAAGATCTGTTTTTTGAGGATCATCTGTAACCTTCAGTTGCCCCGAATTTGTTACAGGATCGGATTTAGGTTTTTCAACTGGTTTAATGATAGGGTCCTTAGGCTGTATAACAATTTCAACTATTGAAGGGATTGCAGGTGGGTCGTTAGTTAAACCAAAATCTGGAACTTCCACTTTCGCACTCGTTAAAAATATCGCCAATAAGGCAAGCAATCCAAAAAGTGCAGAAGATAAAATTAATGAAACCGTAACATTATCATGGTAGGATTTACGGATTGCATAAGCACCATAGGCTTTGTTTTTGTTTTCGAAAACCAATTCGTTGAAGTTTTCTTCGGAGTTGAATTTTGTGTTCATGGCTTTAAAGTTTAGATTAATCTATTTTATAATAACAATCGGTATAAGATGCTTGGGTATTTAATATTTCATAATCAAAATCTATTTTATGATTTTGATTATGTTTTAAAAACCAATTAAGCAGGGGATTAATCCCGCCCTTGAACTACGCCCAAGGTGAAATAACGGGATGCTTAAAAACTTAGAAAAAGATTAGGGGATGTAATGTATTTGAGACAAAAACGAAGGTTTTAATTGTTTATTGTATTGATTCTAAAAAAATCAAAAATGGAAGATTGTAGCATTTGTTTAAAATTTACCAAAATGAAGGCGTAAAAAGGTAACATACAAAATTATGTATTTCTATTTTTATTTTTTATTTTTATAGTAGTTTACAAAACGATAAAAATAGCTTACAAAAAATATATCATTTTTTATAATTATTTTTTTGTTTGAAAAAGAATTTTTCAGAGATTTGTATAAACATTCCCGCATGAGTG
The DNA here is from genome assembly GCA_043783695.1 of Bacteroidota bacterium. Classification (GTDB taxonomy): domain Bacteria; phylum Bacteroidota; class Bacteroidia; order 2-12-FULL-35-15; family 2-12-FULL-35-15; genus 2-12-FULL-35-15. The sequence goes on along the minus strand of JAYVZC010000042.1, from coordinate 9,240 downwards.
GAATTAATATTAACCAAAAAACAATTTGCAAAAAAAATTTCATTACAAATGAAAAAACCAAGCAATTCAAAAAAGAGTCCGATTAAAAAAAGTTCCGATAAAGCAAAAGACTCGGGGGAATTAAGAAAGCCATCTAAGCTGACTCCCCAAAAAGAGAAGGACAAAAAAAATTGGAAAAGTAATCTCGATGATGAGGAGGATGATTTCACAGTGGATGAAAACGTGAAACTAGATAGTGATTTTGATGAGGAAGATGAGGAAGAATTTTTCGATGAGGAATTTTAATACCCACTATATAAGCAACAAGCAGCCTCTTCTTAAATGGAGGCTGTTTTGTTTTAATTACTGATAAACTGCCCCTCCGCAACTATCACGCATTGCCCCTGTAACACTTTTCAAACAATTTACTTCATTTCTCATTCGCAGTACACCCAAAAAAGCAAAGATTAAAGCCTCTTTATATTCAATTGTATTTTTGTCAAGAATAACTAATTCATGTTCGGTATTTTTTTTAATACATTCCATTAAAAAATGATTGTAAACTCCACCTCCACTGACAAGCATCTTCCCTTTTCGCTTATTTTTTAAAGATTTTCCAATTTGAAAAGCAATGTGCTCGCAAAATGTACGGAGAAGATCTTCATCAGAAATTTCGTATTGATCCAAAAGAGGATCTATATTTTTTATCACCCATTCCTTCCCCAAAGATTTGGGAGCATCCATTATCATTTTGTAAAATCCTATTTGATTGAGTTCATTTAATAAATAGCCACTCAACATTCCTTCCTTTGCCATATTCCCGGAATCGTCAAAAGGTTTTCCATTTCTTTCTGCAATGGCATTCATTACAATGTTTACGGGACAAATATCATAAGCAATCCTCACCCCCGCCCCCTCTCCACTTGGAGAGGGGAGATTGTATGAAACATTGGCAAAACCTCCTAAATTCAAACAAAAATCATATTCAGGAAACAATAATTTATCGCCAATTGGCACCAATGGTGCACCTTGTCCGCCCAAAGCAACATCTAATGTTCTGAAATCACAAGCTACCGGCAAATTACATTTTGATGCAATAGCACTACCAGAGCCAATTTGAACCGTTAATTTTTTATCGGGTTGATGGAAAATGGTATGTCCGTGAGAAGCAACAAAATCGGCTTTTATGGAATGTCTTACAATAAAATCGGAGACCAAACCTCCTAAATAATGGCCATAATCCACATTTGTTTGCTCAAAGGTTTGTGCATCGGCTCTTTCCAGACTCAAGAGTTTTTGTTTCCAATGTTCAGGATAAGCAATTGTTTGGCAATTGAGGATCTCATATTTCCACTTATTATTATCAACAGAAAATCGACAAAAAGCTATATCTAGCCCATCAAGTGAGGTTCCTGACATTAAGCCAATTACATTATAATTTGAGCAGCCGATATTTGTCATAAACAATTAGCAAAATTTAAATTTAAAATATACATTTGCTTTCCAACCAAAAAACGGGTTGGTCTCAAAAATAAAGCAATTTTTTAACATAAAATTTATTACGAATGTTATTTAACTTAACAGAAGAGCACTTAATGATTCAAAAGGCGGCTCGTGATTTTGCGAATGATGTATTAAAACCCGGAGTAATCGAGCGCGATGAGCACCAAAAATTTCCTACTGAAGAAATCAAACAAATGGGTGAATTGGGTTTTTTGGGAATGATGGTTGACCCTAAATACGGTGGAGGCGGAATGGACTGCGTTTCTTACGTTTTGGCGATGGAAGAAATTTCTAAAATAGATGCATCTTGTTCAGTAGTAATGAGCGTAAACAACTCATTAGTATGTTGGGGATTAGAAAAATTTGGAACCGAAGCACAAAAACAAAAATACCTTATTCCATTAGCGAAAGGTGAAATCATTGGTGGATTTTGTTTGTCGGAGCCTGAAGCGGGTTCAGATGCAACATCTCAAAAAACAACAGCCATTGATAAAGGCGATTATTATTTAGTGAACGGAACAAAAAATTGGATTACCAATGGAAATTCAGCATCTGTGTTTATGGTTATTGCTCAAACAGATGTAACCAAAGGACACAAAGGAATCAATGCATTGATTATAGAAAAAGGTGCTCCGGGATTTGTAGTTGGACCCAAAGAAAATAAATTAGGGATTAGAGGTTCGGACACACATTCATTGATGTTTACGGATGTAAAAGTTCCAAAAGAAAATCGCATTGGCGAAGACGGATTTGGTTTTAAGTTTGCGATGCAAGTTTTGTCGGGAGGAAGAATTGGAATTGCATCTCAAGCTTTAGGGATTGCATCAGGAGCTTACGAATTGGCTTTGGCCTATTCTAAGGAAAGAAAAGCATTTGGAAAAACCATCAACCAACATCAAATCATTCAGTTTAAATTAGCAGACATGGCTACTGAAATTGAAGCCGCTCGTTTGCTTTGTATTAAAGCAGCTTGGATGAAAGATCAACACATGAATTTTGACCGAGCAAGTGCCATGGCAAAAGTTTTTGCTTCAAGAGTTGCTATGGAAACAACCGTGGAGGCCGTTCAAATACATGGTGGATATGGATATGTGAAAGAGTATCATGTGGAGCGATTGATGCGAGATGCAAAAATCACTCAAATCTATGAAGGAACAACTGAAGTTCAGAAGATTGTTATTTCAAGATCTTTGTTAGCATAGACCTCACCCCCAACCCTCTCCAAAGGAGAGGGAGTATGGCTTCGAAAAAATAATTTTCAGAAAAAAAGTCCTCGAAGAATTTTTAGGACTTTTTTATTTTCCTAAAAAACGGAGCTTTTATTCCAATTTCAACCACTTCATTTTTTCCGATATAGCTCATCGAAAAAGAAATCCAAATGAGAACTGGGAGCAGAAAGTAAAACAATGGAAAAAGCCAAAAGGAATTGATATCATACAACAAAGGAAAATCAGGGTCTTTATTTACTAATAGCACAGGAACCGTCTCACCTTCTTCATACGTAGTATTTTCTTTTGCACGAAACTGGTAAGTGCTATCTTTTATAGTGTACTCGATAATTGGAAAATTCACTTTCTCTTCATTCACTACTTCCTCAATATAAAACGTAAAGGTTCCTGTGATTTTTTCAGAGACAATTATATGGCGGAAACGGTCGATGGAGTAGATTAGGAATATGATTCCTAGTCCGAGGAGTATCAGTTTTGGTTTGGTTAGTTTTAGCAAGGGTGATTTCGTTTAAATAAAGATTCATTTCCTTACCCATTCGACTACGCTCAGGGTGACGGATTAGGTAATTACACACAACAAACATTCGCATCAATCCCCTTGCCTTTTCAAAGGGGGAATTTGTCCCGATAAACCTTTCTTGAGTTAATTTATAAAACTTCCACAACCTTTTCTAATTTTATTCCTCGGGAGCCTTTAATTAAAATAGTGGCGTCTATTATTTGATGTTGTTTTAAATATTCAACAGCATCATCGCTTGTAGCGAAAGTTTGTGCGCCTACTTTTCTTCCAGCGTGAATAAATAGTGGTCCGACTAAAAGAGCATTTGACATGTTTTTTTGTTGCAACAATTTTACAATTATATCGTGTTCTTTTTCGCTTTCGGAGCCCAATTCAAGCATATCACCCAAAATTACCATTTTATTGGGTTTATTTAAAGATGCAAAATTTTCAATCGCCAAGCTCATGCTCGATGGGTTTGCATTATAATAATCCAATATCAAAGTATTGTGTTTTGTTTTATGAAGTTGAGAACGATTGTTAGAAGGAGCGTATTCTCTTAACGCTTGATTGATTAACGAATCCTCTATTTCAAAGTAATTGCCAACGCAGGCAGCGCATAATAAATTATAGTAATTATAAATGCCCACCAATTGCGTTGATACGATCTCTGATTTTTTAATGTTAACAGCATTGTATCTAGTTGCCCATTGAAAAGAAATAAATTCATCTTTGGTTTCATGAACAGCACCAACTATATCGTATAATTTTTTTGTTCCGTAAGTTACTTTTTCATTGCTCCCTGCAAGCTCCAGCAACACCTCATCATCGCCATGCACAAATAACTTCCCCTGCCTACTTTGAATAAATTTATACAATTCACTTTTCCCTTTTTTAACTCCTTCTAATCCACCAAATCCTTCTAAATGTGCTTTCCCGATATTAGTGATGACACCAAAATTAGGTTCAGCAATGGAACAAAGTTCTGCAATTTCTCCCTGATGATTTGCACCCATTTCTATAATTGCTATTTCATGCTCTTTTGTAATGTCTAATATAGTAAGCGGAACACCAATGTGATTATTTAAATTTCCAATAGTTGCAAGAACTTTATATTTTTTAGAAAGGACAACATTTATTAATTCTTTGGAAGTGGTTTTTCCATTTGAACCAGTTATTCCGATAACAGGAATGTTCAATTGTTTGCGATGATAATTGGCTAATTGTTGAAGTGCCTTAAGAACATCATCTACTAAAAAATAGTTTTCATTTTTCTGAAATTGTTTTTCGTCAATCACAGCATACGAACAACCCATTTCAATTGCTCTTTCAGCAAATTCATTTCCATTAAAATTTTCTCCTTTAAGAGCAAAAAAAACTGAACCAGGTTGAATGTTGCGAGTATCGGTGCAAACGATAGGATGTTGTAAGAATAGTGCGTAGAGTTTTTCAATCATAAGGCCTCTCCCTAACCCTCTCCAAAGGAGGGGGCATTTGTTAGTGCTATATATTTTTGTTTCTGTTTTTTCATCTATTTCTCTTTACGTTTCACCTCCTCTCCTTAGGAGAGGAGATGAAGAGGAGAGGCTTTTATTTTAATTCGTTTGGAATAATACAAACCGGAATGGGATTCATTTTGTGTTGATTTGCTTTATTCATTCGTGTAAAAATATCCAAAACATTTTTTTGTCTTTCATTTAAAGTAGAAAAATCATGCGGATTTGCAATAAATTTCATTGCCCATTCCAACTCATCGTAAGTTGCTCCAATTTGATCCTCATCGCTTCTGCTATCGGCAAACAACCCATCGGTAGGCGGAGCACTCAAAATAGAATTTACTACACCTAATTCTTTTGCCAAAGCATACACTTCCGATTTCATCAAATCGGCAATCGGACTAAGATCCACGCCTCCATCTCCATACTTTGTAAAAAAACCAATTCCAAAATCTTCCACTTTATTTCCTGTTCCGGCAACTAGCATTTTATGATGACAAGCAAAAGCGTATAAAGTAGTCATTCGTAGTCGTGAACGAGTATTTGCCATAGTTAGCCAATCTTGAATATCCATAGGCAATGCAGCACTAATCGTTTTAAAAGTTTCTGTAAGCTCCACTTCTTGTGAAGAAACATTTTTGAAATTTTGTTTCAGCCAATTGATATGTTCCTGTCCGCGATCATATTCTGCTTTGTGTTGATGAATGGGCATATTCAAACAAACAACCGGCATACCTGTTTTCGCACAAAGCGTAGAAGTAAGAGCAGAATCAATTCCTCCGGAAATTCCGATAACAAAACCGACCGTGTTACTTTGTTCGCTGTATTTTTTTAACCAATCGACAATATGATTTATGATTTCCTGTTTTTTCATCTCCAAAAAAATCCCGATTTCAGTACCGAATTTTATCAGGTGAAATCGGGATTAAAAGCGCACATATATTTTTTAGAATAAAACTCCCACTGTTAATACCACAGCATTCGATTTTAATTTCTGAGGCATTTTTTCATACGAAGGAATAAGCGTTGCTCCGTATGTTTTTTTCTCAATATAATCTGATGAATTCTTCACTGCATTAGTAAAACCTAAATTATAGTTTAATCCAAACACCAATGATGTTGTTCCCGAAAGATTCATTTCAGCACCAAGCCCAAAGGCCAATGAGGCTTTAAAAAAGGCCATATCTTTGGTCATGTCAACCTTCGTTTTTGTTTCATTACCACCAACACCGGTAGAAGGAGCAAGTACCGTAACTTTATCAGTAACATTTGCTTTCCATCTAAATGAAGTGTTAAATCCAAATTGTCCGAAATAAGTCATAGTACCTATTTCTTTTGTCTTTAATTTCAACATGATTGGAATGGTAATATAAGTCGCTTTATATTGTCGCTCATTTAATTGATAGTGGGTATTTGCAAGAATGTATATAGCTGAAGTATCAGAAGAATTATAAGGTTGAATTTTATCATCTGCAATATTATAATAATAACTCATTGTACTTGCGTTTGCGGCAGTTCCACCATTATTATATTTGACTTTTCCACCTTCCATATCGATTTGAAGACCGGTTTGAAAAGATGCTACTTTTGCAAGACGAAATTCAAGAATCATTCCTCCGCCAAACTTAACTCCGGCACCATTTCCTGAAATTAATTTTCCATCCGGTTTATACCAGTTTACAGAGGGAGTAACTTTTAATCCAAAACGAAAATTTTTCAATTCATTTTCTTGGGCCAATGCTAATTGCGCTGTTAAAGCCAATGCAGTTATTGTAATAATCTTCTTCATATTTTTCATATTTTTGTGTTTTATAAGAATACTTGTGAATTAGGTATTTTTCTCAATACAATATTAAGTATATTTTTTTATATGAGAAATTTTAGTGCATACATATATATTGTTTTGTTTTTAACATTGGTAAGTTGTGGAAACGATTCATTAAATGTTGACGTGTCGGATAGCACTATTCAAAACATTACTATTGATAGATTAGAGCAAGACATTTTTAAAATGGACACGAATGATATTGCCGGAGCAACAAAAAAATTGCAAGCAAAATACGGTCGATTTTATTCCACCTTTATTTCCGGTATTTTAAACAATGGAGGTTTGAGAGATTCTTCCTATTCCTTTCGGATGAAGAGTTTTATAACTGATTTTTCTATGCACAAAGCGTATGAAGATTCACAAAAAAAATATCCCAATACCGATGCCATCAAGCAACAACTGTTAAAGAGTTACCAATACTTCAATTATCATTTTCCAACTAGAAATTTACCCAAACCTATTACAATGATTTCGGGATTTAATTATTCTGTTGTTTTAGCAGACAGCACTTTGGCAATTGGAATTGAAACGTATTTAGGAAGCAACAATGAATTTTATATCGGCTTAGGAGTTCCTAAATACAAATCGATGTTTATGAATGAAGAAAACATTGTTCCCGATGCTATTCGTCAATGGATGTTAACCGAGTTTCCTAACAATATGAATAAAAAAGATTTTTTGTCTGAAATAATTTACATGGGGAAAATCATGTATTTGACAGACGCTCTTCTAACAAATACTCCCGATTCTTTAAAAATCCAATACTCTACAGCTCAAATGGACTATTGTAAACAAAATGAATTTAATGTTTGGAGTTATTTTGCAGCACAAAAATTATTGTACACAACCGACCAAGCCGAAATTATGAAATTTACAAGTGATGGTCCGTTCACCAGTGCCTTAAGCAAAGAAGCACCGCCTCGTATTGGACATTGGATAGGTTGGCAATTGGTACGACAATACATGAGAAACAATCCTGATGCTACTTTACAAAATCTTATAACTGAATCGGATGCACAATTGATATTGGCAAAATCAAAATACAAACCGGGGAAGTAACTTAAGTAATAGGCAATAGACAATAGGCGGTAGACAATTAAAAAACAAAAAACACTTTGAGAAAACACAGCAAACCAATGAACTAGTGAACCTGCCTGCCGGCAGGCAGGCTAATGAACCAATAAACCAATTACAATGAAAGAATCAGAAATCAATTTTAAGATTACCTTAGACGACAATAATTTACCGGAGAAAATCGACTGGAGTGCAACCGAAGGCACTGAAAAAAGCAGTAGTAAAGCGGTAATGATTGCGCTTTGGGATGCAAAGGAAAACAACACTTTACGTATTGATTTATGGACAAAAGATATGATGGTGGACGAAATGAAACAATTTTATCATCAATGTCTGCTTTCTATGGCAGATACCTTTGACAGAGCAACGGGGGAAACTGAAACAGCAAAGGAAATGAGAGGTTTTGCACAGCATTTTGGAGAAAAAATGGAATTAATTACCAAGAAGCAACCATAAGCCAAAAAATTGCGTCTAGATATTCGGTAACAATGTGTTAAAAATTTTGTTTTGTCTATAAAAATCGCTTATTTTTGCTTGAGTACTCCTTATAACTTACAATATGAAAATAAAAACCACACAATTTTGGGGCAAATCATTAGCTGTTGTAGCTATTGTAGCCGGAATCACTTCCGGAACAGCACAAACAATATTCTTTAATAATGGGGCTCAAGTTTTTACTGCTTCATTAGCAATTGTACAAGTAAATGGCGGATTTAAAAATGATGGTGCAGCCGGACTTACACCTGTTTTTGAAAACAATGGCACTATGACTATTGCCAATAGCGGAACACCGGGTAGCGTGTTTCTTACAAATGGTTCAACATTACAAGGAAATGGGACTATTTTTGTGGAGCAAAACTGGACAAATGATGCAATATTTATCGCAAATAACAGTACTGTAAATTTTAATGGAGACTTACAACAATTAATTACAAGCACAACTGCAGTCGTTACCACTTTCAATAATTTAACATTGAGCGGTGTGGGTGTAGGAACAGCAAATCGTAAAAAAACATTGTCGTTAGTTAATGCTAGAGTTGGTACAAATGGAATTTTAACAATCAACGACCGTGAGTTAGAAACTCAAACTAATACTATGTTTGTTGATAATTCCGCTGTTGCTTCTGTAACCAATACCACTACTTTCGGAGCCGAAGGCTTTGTTAGCAGTTCATTTGGTGGAACATTATCTAGAGCTACCAATTCAACTTCCGTTTATTCATTTCCTACAGGATCAAGTGTTGGAACATTGCGTTACCGAGAAGTAAAATTAACTCCGGCATCAGCTGCGGCAAACGTATTCACAGGTCGCTTAGGAAACAACATAGCAACAGCCGATTTATTTAACGTAACACAAATTGATGCAACAATGTGTAAAGTTACTGCCTTGTTTTATCATCAAATTACACGAACTGCAGGAGTAGATAATGCAGACATTGATATTTTTTACAACCTAGCAACCGATGGTCCTTGGGATGGTTTAGCAAAATGGAATTCTCCAACTGCTGCATTGTGGAATAATATGGGAGCAGTTACAGTAACGGCAGGTGCTTATAACGACAATAAAAAATTAGCTTGGACCGATTTTTCAAACTCTCCTTACATATTGTCACGCGCTAAGTTGGCCAACCC
>JAYVZC010000041.1:0-2269 GCA_043783695.1 Bacteroidota bacterium | reverse complement strand
TGATAAAAACAATGGAGAAAAAATAGTTCCGATAGAAAACAATACTAACATAAATGATATTGTAAAAAATAAGGCAGAAAGCAATAATAATGTTATCCTTCCTAATCAAACGGCTTCTGTTGTAAAAAATAAAAATAACAATGTGAAAGTTGTTCGCAAAGACAGTTCTAAAATTGCTCCTATCATTATTAATGAGCAACCTGAATTAAACATTGCAGAAAATAAAATTGAAGAGTCCCCCAAAAATGAAGTTATCGTTAATAACGAATTGCCTAAAACGAACAAGGAAAAACCAATTACAAATGTCACCCTGAGCGTAGTCGAAGGGCACAAAAATGCTCCATCTGAATTTCTTTCCCTAAGAGAATTAGCTGCTCAAAAAGTAAAGGAAAAAACATTGGATGAAGAATCAGTTGCTCAACAAAAGAAAAACGGTCGTTCAAAAAGATTCACAGGCTGGGATTTAGCACAAATTGTAACACGAGGAATAAGTAAAGTTACTGGAAGAAATGTTGAAGTAAAACCAACTTACAACGACCAAGGCATTGTAACAGCTTATGCTTTGGGTGGTGGAGTTCAGGTAACGCGAGGGAAATAATACGGATAACGAATCAAAACGAATCCTTCTTCTTTACTTTCTCAATCATTTTATCACACATCTCTCTTGAATTCAATTTGTTTTTTCTGTTAGGCAACGAGTCTGATATCCCAAATTCTCTAGTTACAGCTTTACTTTCTACCAATTTATAAATTTGATATTCATAATTTTTATTTTTATCATCTTTATATCTATGAACGATATATGTATTTTTAGCAGATTCAATCTGATAAACTTCTAATTTAGGTTTTGCCATAATTCAATTATTGTTTAATTAATTTAAATGACTGTTGATTTTGCCCATCAATCTTAAGAAAATAGACTCCTTTAGACAAATCACTAATATTTACGTTTGTGGTTTCTGACACCAACTTGCCTGTTAATATTCTTTTTCCTAACACATCAACAATAGAATAAGTAAAATTGATTTGAGTAGAGTTTACTTTAATTGCAATCAGATTATTGGCAGGATTTGGGAATATTGAAATTCCAGCTTCTTGAAATAAATCTGAAACCCCTACTGTATTACAATTTAATAATATTGCAAAATCATTTGTAGTATAATTAGTAACTGCTAAATCTGCTTTGGTGTCTCCGTTAAAATCATCGCTAGTTAAAGAGAGTGGACCAGACAAAACTGCAAAGGGAACAGCCGCAGCAAAACTTCCAGCACCATTACCAAGCAATACTGATACTCGGTCAGAGCCTCTGTCGGACGTTACAATATCTGTTTTGCCATCTACATCAAAATCACCTAAGTAAAGGTTTTGAGGAGTTAAACCAACAGTAAATGATGTTGCTGCACCAAAACTTCCTGTTCCTGTTCCTAATAACACAGAAACATCATTTGAAGTTCCGTTAGACGTTGCTAAATCTATAAATCCATCTCCATTAAAGTCTGATATTCTTATAGCCCATGGCCAAGTCCCAACCGGAAAATTTGTCGCTGCACTAAAAGTGCCGGTTCCTGTGCCTAATAAAATTGAAATATTATTTGAATCTTTATTAGCAACAGCCAAATCTGCATTGCTATCTCCATTAAAATCCGCACTTTTGATAGAAGAATACCCACATGGGCATGCTCCAACCGGGAACTGAGTAGATGTTCCAAAGCCACCTAAACCATCTCCCAACAATATAGAAATCGTGTTAGCAATATTTCCATTACCAACAGCTAAATCTATTTTACCGTCATTATTAAAATCTGCAGCGCAGAGAGATGTGGGGTACATTACAACACTATAACTTGTGGGCGAACTAAAAGTTCCTGTTCCGGTACCGAGTAAAATCCATACATTATTCACTCCTCCAGCAATTGCCAAATCAATTTTAGCGTCCCCATTAAAATCGCTTCCTATTATTTCTGCCGGAGCATTGGTAAATGCAATATTAGTTGCTGGACCAAAAGTTCCAGTTCCAGTTCCTAATAAAATAGAAACATTATATGTTGAACTATTTGCAATTGCCAAATCCTTTTTGCCATCTGAATTAAAATCGTTACTGTATATAGTTGCTGGGGCTGTACCAGCAGCATAATTCGTTGCAGGATTAAAACATAGTTGTGCATTTACTTGCATTATACATGCGAGTAATAAAATAGTCAGTATTTTTTTCATGTTTTATAATTTAATTAAGAACATACAGTTTTAGCAAACATACAATATTTTTATT
>JAYVZC010000040.1:0-2269 GCA_043783695.1 Bacteroidota bacterium | reverse complement strand
AATAGTTCTTTTCTTAAGCAGGTGGAAGCAACCCTTCTCAAAAAAAATACGTCTTTGTAGTAACAACAAGCGTTTTACTGTTGAAAACCTTTTGGCTTAAAACTTGTTGATTAATTAAAGAATTGTTTAATATTGTTATATCAAACCAAGCATTACAAATTTATATGTTATGGGAACACAAGCTAATCAAATTACACACGGAATAAAAATAAGTGTTGAAACCAAGTTCCAAAGCGAACATTCAGTTTCAGAACACCGTCATTTTTTATTTTCTTATCGTATTACTATTGAAAACAATAGTGAATATACTGTTCAATTAATTTCCCGTCACTGGGATATTTATGATTCTAGCAGCGAACATAGCGAAGTGGAAGGAGAAGGAGTAGTTGGCGAGCAACCTGTTTTGGAGCCGGGAGAATTATTTGAATACGAATCGGCATGTAGCTTGACTACAGATATGGGAAAAATGAGTGGAAAATATATGATGGAACGTAAAGTGGATAAAGCTCGTTTTTATGTTACAATTCCTGAATTTGAATTGATTGTACCGCAAAGATTGAATTAATAATATTCATCCCCAATTAGTCCCTCTGCTTTTTTCTCCGAAGGAGTCCTTCGGATAAGGAGAGGGATTTTTTTGTGGTTTATCGTTAATGAGGAATGACTACTAACATAACATTTCGCCCTTTCCCTTCGACTACGCTCAGGGTGACGGAAGAAAGCGAAAGTGTACAACATGGTCGTCACACTGAGCATTCTGCGTTGAAGCAGACACTATCGAAGTGTTTTCATATAGGACATCAAATCTTTCCCAACATTCCACCAACAACTTTATCAATTGCCAGGGTAAAGTCATTTTCGGAGATGGATTTTAAATCCATCCAGCGAAATTTCTGTGCGTAGTCCTTGTCATTTTTGAAATCAAATATTTTTTCTGTAGTTGTTATCTGAAAATTTGAAACCGGTTTAACCAGATAATAAATACTAATGATTTGATGTTCGGGGTTGTATGCAGATACTTGCATATAGTCGGTAGTATAAAAATGTTCTATTACTTCAATTTGATTATTTGTTTCTTCTACAAATTCACGTTTAATACATTCAATTGTTCCTTCTCCAAGTTCCAATCCACCACCTGGGAACTTTGTTATTTTATGTCCTTTAATTAATTCATCCGATACGAGAACTTGATTTTTTTCATTGATTAATATTCCGTAAATACGAATGATGAATTTGTTGATTGGCATATTGTAATATCTTTAATTTTTCGTTCCTCTAACCATTTCTCTTTTTCTAGGTGGTCCAGGTAATGTTTCAACTGTAAATCCAACTTTTTTTAATGTTCGCTTTACTTCTCCTTTTGCACAATAAGTAACCAGGCATCCTTTCGGGTTTGTTGCGGCATAAATTTTCGAAAAAAGTTCTTCAATCCACATTTCTGGTTGCACTCTCGGACCAAATGCATCAAAAAATATTAAATCAAATGTACTTGTAAATTTTATCTCTTGTAAAGTGTTTTTAATTTTTAACAAACTGAAATTTTTAGAAAGCAGCATTTCTTTTTCCCAGTCACACGAATGTAGTTGTTGGAAAATACTTTTTATCTTATTGTAATCATCATTCTCCGTCACGCTGGGCGCGACCAGAGGGAGGTCATCCCAGGCGGAGTCGAGGGACGAAGTGCTTGAAGGCGGGACTTCTTTGCTGCTAGCAGTTATTAATTCAACATAGTTCAATTGATTAACGATCTCAGCGCTTAAGGGAAAAGCTTCCAACGAAGTATAATTTAATTTCACATTTAGCTTTTCTACTTCTAAATAAGAAAGCAAAGTGTTTAATCCTGTACCAAAACCTATTTCTAAAATGTTAATGCTCTTAAAATTTTGCGAAACCAAATGCTGAATTCCAGTTTTAATAAAAACATGTTGGGCTTCTTGAATAGCGCCATGAATGGAGTGGTAGTGTTCATCCAAATCTTTCACATAAAGTGAGTGGGAGCCGTCAGCGGTTGTGATTAATTCAGTTTTCATTGTTTGCGATTGCTCCGAAAGCACTTCGCCCTTCGACTACGCTCTGGGTGACATTCGTTTCACTCTCGCTCTGTGTGACGTTTGTGCCGTCAGTCTGAGTGGATTCGACTCCGCTCACCATAAACTAAAGTCGAAGACAAGGTATTGCTATATGTTTCTACTTACTTAAAATCTTAAATTCCGTTCTTCTATTCAACTGTCTTCCTTCATCAGTATCATTTGTTGCAATTGCTTGCTCT
>JAYVZC010000039.1:0-2270 GCA_043783695.1 Bacteroidota bacterium | reverse complement strand
GTGGCGAAAAAAATACTCTCTTAAAAAAAATGCTTTCAGCGTTGGCTTGTGCGTTTTTTAAGAGTGTATTTTTTTGTGCGTTGGCTTTCTTATTCATTCGTTGGATAAAGTAAACTGATTGTGTGATACCAATAAAAAAGTGCTTCTCCCTCTGCTACAAATTTTAATCTCTTGTTCAAGTAATTGTGTTCAGGGTTTGTTATTAAGTAGTCCGCCAATGGGATTTCTTTGCTGAATATTTTTAATTTTTCCTTATGGTCAGTCAAAATAATTGCAGCTAAGTAAGCGGCTTTTGCACTTGCAACTTGTGCTTCTAAGATTTCAAACCTTCCAAGAAAAACAAAATGTCTGAATTGATTGATGCCTGTGCTTATCTCCGCATATTTTGCTTTTTCATCATCCGTTTTTAGGATGTCCTTTCTTGCGATTAGCAATGCAGTTTCAATGGTGTCTCTTAGAACTTGCTTAACAGATTCAATTTTCCTTTCGGGTCGGTATGCAATTTCTCCTTTTGCTGATTCAGTAAATGATTTTTTGAATACTTCCATATCAGTCAGCAAGTGAAACAAGCAGCCAACATCAAATAATTGTTTCATTATTTCCTTTTCCTTCTCCATGTTGTAGGGAACACCTGTCGTATTGGGAGCAAATGCTGTGAGTTTATCACCTGTAATTGAATTGATGTCAGGAGTTCTTACGATTACTGGCTTGTCATTTTGTAATAGCCATTCTGTTTCTAATGCTTTGTCAATAAGTGTTGGATAGTGATTGTCTGCAAAGAGAACATCAAGCAGAATTTCTCTTTCAGGATTTGAAATTACTTTTCCTTCTGTGTTTTTATTAGCAAAATTTGATTTGAAAATAAACTTGTAATGTGCTTTAGGAATATCTCCATTGTAACTTCTCTTTTCGTCCAATTCCATTCTTGTGAATGCACTTGACTCAACAATTTTTAAAAGATATTTTTCCAACTCCTCACGGCTGATATTCGGGCTTATGATAATGTCAATGTCAACAGAAAATCTTTTTGGTTCTTCCATTAGAAGAATCAAACTTGTTCCGCCTTTGAAAATAAAATCCAATCCCGTTAATTGCAATTGCTCCAACAGATACAAAGCATGAATCATGCTTTCCATCAAGTTAGGGTCTTTGCTATATTTATTTCTTTTTTCAGCAATCCATTCTGCTGAAAGTGATTTAATGTCAATCATTTAAAATACTATTTGGAATATCGGTTTTGTCTGAAAAAAACTCTACAAGTTCGGTTTCCTTCCTTCTTCTTTTTGCATAGTGAAAAAGTTTGGTAAAGTCAATTGAATATCTTTTGTAAGCGTTGTTGATGATGTGAACAAATTCGCTTCCTTGAAAAGCAGCGAAAAGTTTTTTGTCGCAATACAAATCCACAATTAATTTTTCAAGCGTTGTTGTTGCAACCTTCTTTACTTTTTGAGTTGGAGATTTTGAAACTATTGGCTGTAATACAATTGCCGTTTCGGTTTCATAAATGTAGCGTTCAATTTCTTTTTCTTCGGGCTGAATAAAAACATTCCGAAAGTTTTGGTCTTTAAGAAAACTGTAAACAGGTTCTATTGCTTCCTTTTCAACTTGTAAAATTGTTATGAATTTTCCGGGAATATGAAGCATAAACTCGTTGGCAATTTTGGTTGACCAAATGCAAAGTTTAAGTGATGGAAATTGCTTCTCAAGTTTTGAAAATATTTTTCTTTCGGTCTCTTCAATATCAGGTTTGAAAACAGGCTTGAATGAAAGCGTAAAAAGTCCTCTTGAAATTGTAGTTATTACCTGTTTGTTTTTGAGATGGTAAATTCTCCATCTGAAAGTTGTTTCTTTCAACTCAGGTTCAAAATGTCGGTAGAAGTCAAAGAGTTCTTCTCTGGAGAATGATTCTCTTCCTTTAAATTCCTTTTTAAGTCGTTCTGTTATGAAATCTTTTGCCAAGGGCTTGTTCGCTTTAGATTGCAAAGATAATAAAAAATCAAACAAAAGACAGCAAATTGATAAAAGTGTCAAATGTTTGAAGTCAAACGAAGGACAGCAAATAGGGTTTGCTGGCAAATGTTGGAATCAATCAAACCACAATAAACTAACTACATAACCGTAACTGTTATACATTTCAGTTGAATATTGTTCAGTCATACACAAATGTGTGTGTGGCTGTGGCAATAAAGTAGTAACACCACTTTCACCAACTGAATGGGAGCTTACATTTGATGGGAAAAGTGTTTCGCTTTATCCTTCTATTGGAAATT
>JAYVZC010000038.1:0-2271 GCA_043783695.1 Bacteroidota bacterium | reverse complement strand
CCTAAACCCATTACAGGAATATGGAAGGTGTGCTTTGAAATAGTTTTCATGAGTGTAATTTTTAGATGAATAACGTTTGTAAAACAGTTGTTTTCTGAAAGCCTGCAAATGTAGAATTGCACCACTATAAATTCTATGATATACAACATGGTTTATAATAACTCATCATCTTGAAATTATTTTGGCTAAAGCCAATACTAATTCTATTAAACAATCCACAATCTAAAGCCAATAAAGAAGAATTACTGAATGCTTGGATGATAAAGTATGCTGAAAAATTAAAACCCGAATTGGAAATAGGAATATTTCGATTTTTAAAAGAGGAAGATTTTGTAAATTGGAAAAGACTACCAAGAGCTTTTTAAAGAAAAATTTTGAACGATTAAAAAACGAAGGTCTTAAAGAAACTTTTGAAATACTGGAACTGGCTTTTAAAAAGTACGGTATCTACTATTATTTAATTGGCGCATGTGCAAGAGATTTGTGGACAGATCATATTGCGCTTGGCGAAAAGCGAACTACCGAAGATGTTGATTTTTGCATTTACATTAATGAACACGAACAGTACAAAACACTTGTGAAAGATTTAGTTGAAACCTATGGATTTACAAGAGATGAGGAAGAGCCTTATCGTTTTTAGTTTAATGGAACCATTGATTTAATTCCTTTTGGTGGCATAGAAAAAGACGGAGAGGTATTGTTAGAAAATCCACCTACCGAACTTTCCGTTTATGGTACTACGGAAGCCGTGGATCATGCCGAAATTGTAGAGGGCGAATTTAAAGTTGTTACCCTGCCCGGCTTATGCGTTCTAAAACTAATAGCGTTTTACGAAAAACCCGACAGGCGAGCAAAGGATTTAGAAGATTTTTATTTCCTGTTGGAGAATTATGGGGAGATAGCCGGAGACCAACTATTTGAAGGTGTAGAGCATGAAGATTTGATAAAAGATGACTTTGAATTAGCACTTGCATCGGCACGTTTGCTTGGCAGACAAATTAAAAACCTCACTTTGGGAAGTCCGGAATTATCAACTAAATTAAACCAAATTTTAGTAAACCAATTAAAGGGTTTTCAGAATTAGAAATTGATTCAATGTATCAAGTAAGAGATAGTGGCGATACGTTGGTTGAGCGATTTAAATTAGTTAGTGAAGTAATAAAAGGACTGAACGATTAAACAATATTATTTAAAAAAAGAAGCTGTCAAAGAGACCATTTTTTTAACTAAATTTCATACTTATAAATGACCGTTTTTAAAAACATAAAGGAACTTATTAAGACTCTTGACTGGTCTAAAGAATTGCTATCAGAAATGTTTGAGAAGCGAAATAGCTTTTCCTATAAGTATGATATGGCAATTCAAGTTTTGGGAGATGTTGAGAGAGTTGAAAATCTTATAGAAACTGAAGTTATTAGGAAAAATGGTGCTTATCTTGAAATTGATGAGCAATATTTAGATTTTTTTGAACTTGTACTTGAGGTAAACGAACAAATAAGCACAGCGTTTATTCAAGAGAGTATTCAGCTTGTAAAAGACAGTATAAATTTCTACTTGAAGGAAAACAATGCAGACAAACAATTTTCATATCTAAAACAAACAAAATCAGCTTTACAAAAAATCGGAAGAATAATCATCCGGCATTAATTGATGAGGATTTATTTTTACGAGCGAATGAGATAAAGAAAACGGAAGGTTACACAACCAATAAAGCCAATGATAACCTACCATTAAAGGTGTTTGTAAAAGATGCCGAAAGTGGTGCGCCATTTACAGGCTACTTGGTAAAAAAGAAAGGGTTGTATTATTACAAGGTAAATAAAATCGGAATTCGCATAAATCGAAGCACCAATATTATGCACGATAAGTTCAAAGAATTATTGGCGACTTATACGGTAGATTCCGACCAAATTGAGCCTTTATCCATCCAACTGCGCTATACTTGGGAAAACCTAACAGAAACCAACACGGGGGAGAAAAAAGCCCTTTCCTTGAAATTAAACGAAGTTGAGGAAAAATTCTACAATTTGCGTAAAAGACACGCAATTGGTTCGGTAAGTTTGGATATTTATGAGGAGTTTTCTACCGAAATGAAGGTTCGAAAAGAGAAGCTTTGGGGTGACCTTGAAAAGCTCGACCAAAAATTATCGAACCCTAAAGAATTGATACATTTTATACCAATTATAGTTATAAAATAGACCAAAGCTCCCCTCCTTACCTTCAAGGAGCGGGTAGGGGTGGTCAAAATAATCAGACTATTTTATAACTATA
>JAYVZC010000037.1:0-5470 GCA_043783695.1 Bacteroidota bacterium | reverse complement strand
CCTGTCCGGTAGGCAGGCCCTTTTTATTTTTATTATTATTTTGAGCAGGTTTAGAAACAGGTGCACTATTAACATTATCTTTCATCGACAAAGCAATTCTTTTTCTTTGCACATCAATTTCCGTTACTGTTACGAAAACTTGCTGTTGTACTTTCACCACTGTATTCGGGTCAGAAACAAATGTATTTGATAACTGAGAAACGTGAACCAATCCATCTTGATGAACACCAATATCTACAAAGGCTCCGAAGTTGGTTACATTGGTTACAATTCCTGACAACTTCATTCCTACTTTTAAATCTGCCATTTCATGAACGCTGTCATCAAACTTAAATACTTCAAATGATTTTCTAGGATCTCTTCCCGGTTTATCCAACTCATTCATGATGTCATTCAACGTTGGCAGACCAACTTTTTCCGTTACATATTTTTGTAGAGAAATTTGTTTTCTAAATTCTTTCTCCGTCATCAACTGCTCTATCGTGCAATTTAAATCTGTCGCCATTTTCTCAACAATAACATAACTTTCGGGATGCACAGCACTTTTGTCCAAGGGATTTTTTCCATTTGCTATTCTTAAAAATCCTGCTGCTTGCTCAAATGCCTTATCACCCATTCTTGGAACTTTCAAAATATCTTTACGGGATTTGAACGGACCATTTTCATTTCTGTAGTCTACAATATTTTTTGCCAACACTCCTCCCAATCCGGAAACATAAGTTAACAGTTGTTTACTCGCTGTGTTTACTTCTACTCCCACTTTATTCACACAACTTTCTACTACTTCATCTAATTTTTTCTTTAAAAGATATTGATCCACATCGTGTTGGTATTGTCCAACACCAATCGACTTTGCATCAATCTTTACCAACTCCGCCAAAGGATCTGCTAATCTTCTTCCGATGGAAACCGCTCCACGCACAGTAATGTCTTTATCAGCAAATTCTTCACGCGCAACATCAGATGCTGAATAAATAGAAGCACCACTTTCATTCACCATAATCACATTGATACTTTTCGGAAGTTCTTCAATGCTTCTTACAAATGTTTCCGTTTCTCTTCCTGCTGTTCCATTTCCAATTGCTATTGCTTCCACTTTATGTTTATCGCACCAAGCCAAAATCAATTGTTTGGTTTGGAAAATTTTATTCTGTTCGTGAGGATAGATAACGGTATCGTCCAATAATTTTCCTTGCTTGTCCAACACCACAACCTTGCAACCTGTTCTAAATCCCGGGTCAATAGCCAAGATTGCTTTTTGTCCTAGCGGAGAAGCCAACATCAATTCTCTTAAATTATCTGCAAAAACCTGAATTGCTTTTTCATCAGCCAATTCTTTTGTCATCATGCGCATCTCACTTTCTATAGAACTTTGCATCATACGATTGTAGGCATCATCACAAGCTAATTTCACTTGCACAGAAGCCGTATTGTTTGATTTCACAAATTGATTCACCAATAAATCAATTGCTTCTTCTTCGGGTGGCATGATATGAATACTTAATATTTCTTCACTTTCTCCTCTGCGGATAGCAAGCAATCTATGAGAGGGACAACCCATTAAATTTTCTTCCCAGTCAAAATAATCTTTGAATTTTTCTCCTGCTTCTTCTTTTCCTCTCAACACTTTACTTTTAATAGTGGCCGAACGTTTAAATAAATTACGAATCTTATCACGTGCTTCTGCATTTTCATTGATCAATTCTGCAACAATATCTCTAGCACCAGCAAGCGCATCTGCGGCTGACGTCACACTGAGCGTAGTCAAAGTGTCGTCATTAACAAATTTTTCTGCTTCAGCTTCTACATCAAATTTTTTTTGCTCAAAAATTAATTGTGCCAATGGCTCCAATCCTTTTTCACGAGCAATGGTTGCACGTGTTCTGCGCTTTGGTTTATATGGGAGATAAATATCTTCCAAAGCAGAAACGGTTTCAGCATAACGTATTAAAGAAATTAATTCGGGAGTCAATTTTCCTTGACCTTCAATGGATTCTAAAATAAATTCTCTGCGTTTTTCTAATGCACGCAAACGTTCAATTTCATCTCGCACATTTGCTACTTGAACTTCATCCAAACTACTTGTCATTTCCTTTCGGTAACGGGAAATAAACGGAATGGTTGCTCCGTCATCTAATAATCCAACAACGGCAACTACTTGTTTTTCGTTAATATTTAAGCTTAATGCTATCTTTTTATAAAAATAATTTTCTGACATACAATATTGATTAACAAAAATTTAAACACATAAGCACATAGTTTTTATGTGTATTGTGTAAGGCTAATTATTTACATACTTGAAGCAAGCTTCAAGCAGAGAGACTAATCTTCCAAATTAGCTGCCGCAGTTTAAAATGTGTTTTTCTATCAAAATTTATCCACCCCAAACAAAACCTAGCCTATGTGTCTATGTGTTTAAAACTGCGCTACACAAATATAAGGTTAGTAAACCCTCAATAATGATAATATTTTCAAGAGTTTTAAGCATTTTGTTAAAAAATAAAATTACATTTTGAAATGAGTTTTAATTGAAATACTTTTACGCATTGATGTCAGACATTATAATCCTCAAATGGTCCCTTCAAAAGAAATTTCTATTTCTTTTTATACTATCATACACTTTCTTTTATATTTTTCCTTTTCCGTTTGATGCATTTCCTCAATTAGGCTTTATTTTCAATCATTATGAAAAACTGAATGATGCTTTTATTCTTTTTATTGGAAAGCACATTTTACATGTTAAAGATTTGCAACTATTGATCTTTTCAGATAGTGGTGATACAACTTTCGATTTTGTGAGGTTATTTATCTTTTTATTTCTTTCAATATTTACATCTGTTGGAATATTACTAATTGATAGAAAAAGAAACAACTACGAAAAATTACAAAATTATTTATTCATCTATATCCGATATTGCATAGGATTTTACATGTTGGTATATGGTTTTGATAAAGTATTTAAATCGCATTTTCCTTTTCCGAATTTAGAGAAATTACAGCAGCCAATAGGAGAATCCACACCACAAGGATTGCTCTGGGCCTTCATGGGTTACTCAACAACTTACACTGTTTACCTTGGAATTATAGAAGTTCTATCCGGATTTCTATTGCTTTTCAGAAGAACAACAGCTTTGGGTGCGCTACTGGTTTTACTAATTATGATCAATGTTACGATTATCAATTTTAGTTACGATGTTCCTGTTAAACTTTTTGCTTTACATTTAGTTGCTTATGCAATTCTTCTTCTCTATCCTTTCTTTAATTCTATTTTTAGTTTTTTTATTTTACAGAAAGAAGTAAAATTACCTCAACAAGCAGGTATTATTTTTCCAAAATTTATTCAGAAATATCCTAAAATAATCAAAGCAGTAATTATCGTTTCGTTTACTTTGTTATTTATAAATTTCAGTATAACAAAAATGAATACGAATGGAGATAATGCCCCAAAACCTGTTTTGTATGGGATATATAAAAGCATTAGCCTTGACTTAAAACACAAACAAAATGAGAAATCAGCAATCTTCTCTTCCTCTATTAGCGAAATTATTTTTGATAGAAAAAATACAATTATAAAAATTGATGGGAGAAATTTTTATTTTGACACAAAGGTAGATTCATTAGCTAAAATAATTAATTTCAAATCTAATTCCGATACTTCTATTACAAATCAATTACATTATGAATTAATCGAAGATCAACTAACATTAATTGGAAATGATTCTTTGAAAATGAATTTTAGAAAAACTGATTTAAATTCTCTTCCTCTTATTAACAGAGGCTTTCATTGGGTGGTGGAGTATCCTCTTAACAATTAACATTTTTCTGGGGACAAAAGACACGCCCCTAGCCGCTCTCGAGAGGGGAATAGGTTTTCGTTGTGATTCAAATTATACTTTAGCAAATATAAATCCATGATTTTTTGTCACCCTGAGCGGAGTCGAAGAGCGTTATCCGTTCTAAGATATTCTACTCCAATTCGTGCGATTACTATTCATCATCGAAAAATGATACGCTATAGGAGCGTTCTCTGGATTTTGTAATTCTGCATCTTCCGATAATAATTCAATTACCATATTTCTGGCTGTATGTAATATTTGTGCATCCTTTGCTAAATCTGCGATATTCAGATCCAACACACCACTCTGCATTGTTCCAGCCATATCGCCAGGCCCTCTTAATTTTAAATCGGCTTCCGCAATTTCAAAACCATCAGTTGTATTACACATGGTTTCCATTCTCAATTTTCCATCAGCACCTAATCTATGGCTTGTCATTAAAATGCAATACGATTGATCAGCACCTCTACCAACTCTTCCGCGCAACTGATGCAATTGTGATAAACCAAAACGTTCAGCACTTTCAATAATCATTACACTAGCATTCGGAACATTCACACCAACTTCAATCACTGTGGTTGCGACCATAATTTGTGTTTGATGTTTTACAAAACGTTGCATCTCGTATTCTTTTGCATCCGCTTTTAATTGCCCGTGAACAATACTTATCTGATATTTCGGTTGTGGAAACGCTCTCACAATACTTTCGTATCCATCCATCAAATCTTTAAAATCCATTTTCTCCGATTCTTTGATAAGTGGATAAACAATATAAATTTGTCGACCCAATGCAATTTGCTCTCGCATAAATCCAAACACTCTGTCGCGATGATTATCAAAACGATGAGTTGTTGAAATTGGTTTTCTACCTGGTGGCATTTCGTCTATTACACTTACATCCAAATCTCCATACAAGGTCATCGCTAATGTCCGTGGAATGGGCGTTGCGGACATTATTAATACATGAGGCGGCTGTGTGTTTTTTGTCCACATCTTTGCTCTTTGCGCCACTCCAAAACGATGTTGTTCATCAATCACAACCAAGCCTAAATTTTTAAACTGAACAGTATCTTCAAACAAAGCATGCGTCCCAATTAAAATTTGCAATTCACCGCTTTGTAATTTTTCGTGCAAGATTCTACGCTCTTTAACTTTTTTTGATCCTGTGAGTAATCCAATTTTTATATCTAGGGGTTTTAATAATTCCGAAAGTGTTTCAAAATGTTGATTCGATAAAATTTCTGTTGGGGCCATTAAACAAGTTTGAAAGCGCTCCCCGTCCGACAGACGTGCATTATCCAAAGCAATTAGCATATTCATTAATGCAACCAAAGTTTTTCCACTTCCAACATCTCCTTGCAACAAACGATTCATTTGTTTTCCACTTCCCATATCCAATCGAATTTCTTTGATGACTCTTTTTTGAGCATTCGTTAATTCAAAGGGTAAATAATTGTTAAAGAAATTATTAAAATAATCTCCGACTTTAGAAAAAACAAAACCTCTATACGTTTTTTCACGCAGACCTTTTTGTTTTAATAATTTTAATTGAATGAAAAATAATTCTTCAAATTTCAAACGAAACTCTGCTTTTTTCAAGAGTTCAGGATTTTTCGGAAAATGAATTTGCTTCA
>JAYVZC010000036.1:0-12728 GCA_043783695.1 Bacteroidota bacterium | reverse complement strand
GCGCAACCGCTTGCGATATTTGAACTAAATGAAACGAGTGGCAATGGTAAAACAGTCACAGTAACTGTTGCGGTTCCTGTTCCAGCCGCCCCATCCGTTGCCGTTACTGTATATGTTGTTGTAGAGGCAGGCGAAACGCTTATTGTTGATCCAGATAAACTTCCCGGCATCCAAAAAAATGTGTATGGACCTCCAGTACCACCTGACGCAACCGCTGATAATGATGCGGAGGCTCCTGGACAAATACTTGCAGTTCCGCTTGCGGTAATAGTTACGGGAACACTCGCGCTAATTGAAAAAATTAGAATAAATGCCATTATTGCAGTTAAAAGTACTTTTTTTATCATTTTAGTTTTTTTAATGCTAATCAAAGATAATAAAAATATTTTTATGGCTGTTTGCAATCCTTTATAACAAAATCAATCCTTTCGCCTTAATAATTCCCTTACCTTCGTACTTAAAATAAAATATTATGCAACAAAAAGTGTTGGAGAATTTGAAAATTGCCTCTTTGAATGAAATGCAATTGGCAACAATAGAAGCTTCGAAAAAATCAAATGATATTATTTTATTATCTCCTACAGGCTCAGGAAAAACATTAGGATTTTTATTACCTATCCTTAATTCTTTAGATAAAAGTAAAGAAGGCATTCAAGCAATTGTTATAGTTCCTTCGCGGGAATTGGCTATTCAAATTGAGCAAGTGTTCAAACAAATGCAAACTGGTTTTAAAGTTAATTGTTGTTACGGAGGACATTCAACTAAAACTGAAAAGCATAATCTGGATGAAGCACCCTCTGTTTTGATAGGGACTCCGGGAAGACTTGCATTTCACATTCGAAATAAAAATATTAATACAGCTACAATTACTTTTTTGGTGTTAGATGAATTTGATAAAGCATTGGAATTTGGTTTTCAGGAAGACATGTCATTTATCATTTACTATCTGAAGAATTTGCAAAAACGAATGCTTACTTCAGCAACCAAAATGAAAAGTATTCCTGAGTTTGCCGGATTGAAGGAGCCTGTAGAATTAAATTACTTGAGTAAAACGCCTGTAAAAGCAGAGGGATTAAAATTTAAAATTGTTCGAGCTGAAACAAGAGATAAAATAGATGCATTGTTTTCATTAATCTGTAAATTGGGCAATACAGCTACACTTGTTTTTTGTAATCACAGAGATGCTGTAGATAGAATAAGTGCTTTGCTTTTAGAAAAAGGATTATTGCATGGAACCTTTCATGGAAAAATGGAACAAGAGGACAGAGAACGAGCGTTAATAAAATTTAGAAACGGTACAAATCAAATTTTAATTACAACCGATTTAGCTTCTCGGGGATTGGATATTCCAGAAATTCAAAATGTCATTCATTTTCAATTGCCTCATACGGAGGATGTGTTCATTCATCGCAATGGAAGAACGGCAAGGATGAATGCGAAAGGTACAGCCTATTTGTTATTAGGCGAAGAAGAGTTCGTTCCGCCATTTATTAAAGACACTCCCGGAGAAGAAAAATTTTCATCTGGAAATAAAATTCCTGAAAATACGCTTTGGTGCACACTTTATATAGCTGCCGGCAAAAAAGATAAGATTAATAAAATGGACATTGTTGGAATGCTTTTACAAAAAGGAAAATTACAAAAGGATGAATTGGGGTTAATTGAAGTGCTGGATTTCGCTTCTTATGTAGCCGTGAATCGCAGTAAAATTGATTCTTTGCTTAGTTTGATAAAAGATGAAAAGATAAAAGGAAGAAAAATTAAAATGGAAGTGTCTAAATAGAAGTTAATGCTCTTGTTATTCAGATTTGATTTTCTAAATCGGAGGTCCCGCCATTCGACTATCTGCCTTTCGGCATGGCGTTCGGGGTGACACCACCGAATGACGGTTACTAAACCGTTAGGCGTAATATTACAGAGAAATAATGTACGGAGGAAAATACAAACAGACAGGAGACTTTAAACCAACACTACCGAAATTTAGTTGGGGCGGACTGACTATTATATTGTTTATCATTATTGTATTAGTGAGCATGACTATTTACCAAACCTTCTTTAAATAATTTGTAAAATGAAAGAGGTAATACTGATTTCCATTATTATTGTACACATAATTTTATCGACCATTGGAACAATTAAAATCCAGAAGACACAACAACTTGATTTTAAAAAGAAAAGAATAAATCAAATTTTAATTTGGTCTGTTCCATTTTTATGGTTTGTGCTAATAATATCTATTTTGCGAAAAACTCCAGGCTCTGACGAAATGAAAATTAAAAATGACGTTTCAAGTAATGGTTTTCATGAAAGTGGTATAAGTTCTATGTATACTAACAATGATAATTGAATAGAAATACAGCAGCTAACAGCACTTTCGGTTCCCCTTCATCGAAGGTGATTATTCTTTTTTAGAATCGAGTTCAAGTTATAGAGGTAGAAATTATTTTAATTATATATACATTCCAAATTTAAACACTTATCCAATAAATTAATTTTATTACCAAAGCCTTGTTTTTCTTGGTCATATCAATGGAGTAGTAATTGTCGGTATAAACAATATACAAATCCGACATGGGTTTAAATCTCCATTGCAAGCGGCAATTCAAATTCATATTATTAAGTTGAGTATTGTATTGAGCAAAGGTTGTAAAGAAAATACTCTTTGTAAAACTCAATTCAACTTTCGGTCCAATTAAGGTAATATAGGCATTTTCATAAGGTTCTGGTAATTTAATATCATCTTGTGAGAAACTAACTCCAAAAACTCCCCAAGGCTGTTTGCGATAATTAATATCGCCTGAGTAAGTTAATTTACTTCCTGTATAAAAATTTCCATAATCAACTGTAATCGTTCCAAAAAGCGGTTTTATAAAACTAGATGTGTAAGTTGCTAAAAAATTATCGAAATAATAATCAGCAGCCGTGATTGGTGTTTTGCCTGTGAATGTTATATCTATAGGAATTCTAAGTTTAATAAAATTTTTACGATACTTAAATGAAAGCACACTAGAATTTTGAAAACTAAAATTGTAAGAGAGTTGATATAAATATTCTGTTGATTTATAAGCGGAATCTAAATAATGGCTAAAATAAAATTCAGGAAAATGATTGTTTATAATCTTTGATTTAGGATAAAATTTATAACGAATACTAGGTTCAATTCTTAAATACGTTTCTCGTGTTGTTAAATCGGTTTGAGGATTATAAAAATAAATTCTAGGCACAAATCCCACATCTGCTAAATAATTCTTTTCAACATATTCATGATTCCATTCCCAAGAAAATTTAGGAGTGGAATAACTCAGGAAAGAAGCATTAGCAGAGGCATTTGATAAGTTTTGTGCTGTAAAAGAATAATGATAAAATATTTTTCCAAACCATTTATTGTTTGCCGATTGTAAATTGTAATCAGCTCCAGCAACACGATTAAACTTGTTATCAGAAATTCCTTTTGTGGTGACTTCTTGTTTGTTTACAAAAACGAAAGAGATATTAGAGCGTTTAAAAAGATTTCTGGAAACAGCAGCAACAGAATAGTTTTGACTTTCTAAACCCAATTCTCGTTTGTGCTCCGTTTGCATACTCATAACTCCAATTCGCCATTTTTTATTGATGTTTCCACTGATTCGAAATCCACCAATAATGGGAATGATTTGCCCTTTATACAATCCAATGTTTCTTGAAAAGAATGGTCTGATTTGACGAAACCCAAATCGTTCAAACAAATCACTGTTCTCAATAAAAAAAGTTCTTCTCTCTGGAAAGAAAATACTAAAGCGAGATAAATTGGTTACTTGTCTATCGACTTCCACTTGGGAGAAATCGGGATTTACAGTAAGATCTAAATTCAAAGAAGAGGATAAGGCTATTTTAGCATCCAGACCGCCATTGTAAGTGTATTGCTCTTTTTTTTGAGTCAGATAATCTTGCGATACACCGCCCGTTAAATAAGGAATAATAGAAATATTAGAAGATGTTTTCTTTTGAGGCTCATTAAACTTCATCTTTCCGGTAAATGCCAACGAAGCCACATTGAAGTTGCGAGGAACAGGCGACCAAACCGAATTTTCGTTTCGTTTTAAATCGTTTCTCGAAAAATTAATTCTCCAAGTATCAACACCACTTTTAAAGCGCAAACTCTTGAAAGGAATAGCCATTTCAACAATCCATTTGTTGTCATACTGTTTTACTTGGGATGTCCATTTATTGTCCCAGATAGTTGTAACGCCTTGTCCGCCACCGTTAGACAATAAACCTTCTCGTTGAACACCAAGAGGATTCACTCCAAAACAAAAGCCGTTGGTTTGATCATTCAAACAATCTAGATAAACCGCAAAAGCATCATTCACAGGATAAGAGAAATCTCTTTTTAAAGACTGAACAACGTATTTTCCTTTTAATGAATCAATACAGACAGCTGATATATAAAGATTATTATCATCAAAAGTAACTCTCACAATAGTTTGAGTCTTTGCTTTAGAAGTATCAAAAGGGAACATTTGCTGGAAGTTGCCAGCAGTTTGGGCTGTATCCCAGGATTTCTCATCTAAAACACCATCAATCAAAATTTTATCAATGGCTTTATAAATGCAGATACTCTTAACTTCTCCTTTTTCTTGTGAGAAAGAGAGGAGTGATGAGAATGTAACCAGTATTAATAGAAGATAGCGCATCTTGGTCGCCAAATTTACCGAAAATTCCATTAGATTATTATAAACATCTCAACCCTGAAATTGTTCGACTCCGCTGGGGTCGTAGGTTTATAAAAAATACTTCTTCTAAATAGCTGCGACCCCAGCGGGGTCGAACTTTTCGGCACTAATAATATTGTGAATATGGATAACGTTGCTTAAAATTAATATCTTTGTCCTCCTTGATTTTAAAGCAAAAATGGCAAAAAGAAAATCCTCCTTTTTAAAAAAAATAATCATTGCGATTATACTTATTCTGCTGGTTGGCGGTGGAGTAGGTGGTTATTATGCTTACAAAACAATTTATCAGTCGAACGTAAATTTGGGGGATAAAAAATCGGAGATTATATACATTCCAACAGGTTCTACATTTGATGATGTAATTCGCATTTTAGGTGAAAATAACATCTTAAAAAATCGTTCCACATTTGAACTTTTGGCAGAAAAGAAAAAATATAAGAATGCTGTAAAGCCAGGTAAATATAGAATTCTGGCAAATATGAGCAATAATGCTTTGGTGAATTTATTGAGAGCAGGAATTCAAGAGTCAATCAGCATTAATTTTAATGGTTTACATACAGTTGATGAATTAATGGCTCGTGTTGGAAGAAGAATTGAAGCAGATTCTAATTCATTACGACAAGCCATCAGAGACAATTATATGAGCAAATATGGATTTAATCAGGATAATATTCAAGCGTTGTTTATTCCGAATACTTATGAATTTTATTGGAACACCTCTGTAGAAGAGTTTTTTGATAGAATGGCAAAAGAATATAAAACGTTTTGGAATGATGAGAGAAAACGTAAAGCAAAAGCAATTGGTTTTTCGCAAACCGATGTAACAACACTTGCATCTATTGTTCAAGGGGAACAATGTTGTGATAATGAGGAAAAAAAAATTATTGCTGGATTGTACATCAATCGTATGAACATTCAAATGCCTTTACAATCGGATCCAACAGTGATTTTTGCTTTGGGTGATTTTAGTATTCAAAGAGTTTCAACTGAGCAAACTCGTTACGATTCGCCATACAATACTTATATGAATAAAGGTTTACCGCCTGGACCAATAGGATTTGCTCAACAGTCGTCAATTGATGCTGTTTTAAATTATGAAAAAAACGATTACATTTATATGTGTGCGAAGGAAAATTTATCTGGCAAACATTATTTTGCTAAGACTTACGAGCAACATTGCATCTATGCAAAGAAGTATAGAGATGCTTTAAATGCGAAGAATATTCATTAGACCTCAGCCCCAACCCCTCTCCTGAAAAAGGAGAGGGGAGCTAGATTAAGATTGCAATAAAGATTATCCTTTAAAATCTTTATTTTACTCATTTTAAACATAATATTATCTTTGTAAAAAAAGTATTTATATGACAAAAATTAAATTTGGAACAGACGGATGGAGAGCCATCATAGCGAAAGATTTTACAGTTGACAATGTAGCTCGCGTTACTATCGCTGCTGCTGTTTGGGTGAAGAAGAATTTTGATAAACCTAGTGTTGTTGTCGGGCATGATTGTCGATTTGCCGGAGAGCTATTTGCTGAAACAACGGCTAAGGTCTTTGCAAATGCAGGTGTGAAAGTATATTTGGCAAAAGATTTTGTTTCTACTCCAATGATTTCATTAGGAGCAAAAACATTGGGAACTTCTTTGGGAGTTATTATCACGGCTTCTCATAATCCACCGTCATACAATGGTTACAAACTGAAAGGTGGTTTTGGCGGACCATTATTGTCTGATGATATTCAAAAAATTGAAGACATTATTCCAGAGACGAATTCTATTGATTTAGAAAATCTTTCCTTTGCTGATTTTGTAAAAGCAGGAATGATTGAATATGTTGATTTAGAAACAATGTATGTGAATCACGTAGAAAAGAATTTCGACATGGATGCTATTCGTAAAACAAAAATGAATTTTGCTTACGATGCAATGTATGGAGCCGGACAAAATGTAATGCGCAGATTGTTACCGGATATTACTTTCTTACATTGCGATTACAATCCAGGATTTGAAGGACAAGCACCCGAACCAATTCATAAAAATTTAATTCCGTTTTCTTCTTTAATTACAGAAAGTGGCAGACACCTGCCTGCCGGCAGGCAGGTTGATTGTGGATTAGCTACAGATGGAGATGCTGATAGGATAGGACTTTACAATGGTAAAGGAGAATTTGTAGATTCACATCACATTATTTTATTGTTGATTAACTATTTGGTGACTCAGAAAAAAATGACAGGAAAAGTAGTGAATGCATTTTCTGTTACACCACGAGTGAAAAAAATGTGTGAATTTTATGGTTTAGAATATCAAGTTGTTCAAATTGGTTTTAAGCACATTGCAGGAATTATGATTTCTGAAGATGTATTACTAGGTGGCGAAGAGAGTGGCGGAATCGCAATAAAAGGGCATATTCCGGAGAGGGATGGTATTTGGATGGGATTAACTATATGGGAATACATGGTGAAATCTGGAAAAACATTGGACCAATTAATTGAAGAAGTTTATAAAATTGTAGGTGCATTTAAATTTGAACGTAGCGATATGCATTTGAAGGAAGAAGTGAAAGTAGCAATCGTAGAAAATTGCAAAAACAATAAGTACAGTTCATTTGGACCATATAAAGTGGAAAGAATAGAAACTATTGATGGCTGGAAATATTTTTTTGCAAACGATGAATGGATGATGATACGTGCATCAGGAACAGAACCCGTTTTGCGTAATTATGCAGAATCTGCAACAACAGAAAAAGCATTTGCTATTTTGAAAGCAGTTGAGAAAACACTTTTAGGTTAATTTTGAAATCAGAAGAACCACCCTGTTTTTACTACCTCGCCTGACAATTGTCATCCTTTTATATGACAATCATCATTAGTTAGCTATTCAAGTTGTTTTACTTTTGATAAAAACTAACTATGGAAAATACACTAAATAGTAAGATTCACGAAAAAATAAATGGATGGATGACTAAGCTCGACCATTACCATTTGCAACTTTCTTTGGGTAAGATGGAAGCAAAAGAGGAGTACGCAAAACAAAAAAAAGAACTTCACAATTATTTACATGAGTATATTCAAACAGCTGAAAATTTTAAAAACGTTACTAAAGAGAAAGCTGATATCTTAAGGAAATCGCTTAGTGAATTGAAGCGAGAGTTTCAAAAAAATATAGGAGCAACTGAAAAGGCAATAAAGGAGCATCAAGTCTCAGTGAGTAAATTAATGCAAAAAATTGCTCCTTAAAAAGAATGCAAAAAGCACTGATTCTTCTAATAGCTCTGTTTTCTATTTCATGTAATTCGTGGAAACATACCTCTCTTTTTTCTTATGAAGAGCTGAGTGCAAAAGATTTTGAAAGCAAATTGGATGCAAGTAAAGATTATATATTGATAGACGTAAGAACGCCAAGGGAATACGACAAAGGGCATATAGCAAATGCTGTGAACATCAGTTATTTTGGAAATGAGTTTAAAGCTAGTATCGAAAAATTGCCCAAAGACAAGCTTGTTTTCATGTATTGCCAAACTCAGCATCGTAGTCCTTTGGCTTCTAAATTCATGAAGAAAAAAGGATTTCCACACATTATCGATTTGTCAGGAGGATTTATGAAGTGGGAGAAATACAATTTGCCAATTATAAAATAAAAAAATGAGCAGTTATTAGCCGCTCATTTTTATTTTTGAATTATCCTCTTCCACCAACTACAAGTCCGTATTTCACTTTTAATTTATCATCATATTCATCTGCATACCAACCAACACGGTTGATTGTTGCTGCCGCTTCTTTTTGTTCTAATCCATCTACTTCACGAATTAATTTTACATAAATCCAGTTTTGGAATTTTACAAATGCAACACCGTAAAGCGTGTAATTTAATTCCAATAGTTCTTGATAAAACTCTTGTTGATTGCTAGTAGGAATTTCCATAACAGGTGCCAATACCTGAAAATACCCTCTGTTTTCTGCTTCAATATGCCATATATCAATCCAAACCGATGCAGAGCCTTTTTTTAAACTCCATTGCCCTACTTTTTCTCCGCGACATACTGCCGGATCAACGCCTAAATCGCTGATACACTTATCCACCATGTCGTAGTAATACTGTAAATTTTCCATAATAAAATTGTTTTAGTTTAATACTTTGTTTATTGTCATAATCTAAAATCCGCCTGTCGGCATACAAGCAAATATATAATAATTCTCAAATTCTGGAATTTTTTATCATAAATTTTTTTTAAAAGCTTGCTTCTTTTATTAAGATTTTAATTCTAAAACATAAGCGTTTAAACTTGCTTATTCTTCAAGAACTTTTTTACTTTAGCCCTTCATTAAAAATTCGTTTATGAAAGTCTGGAATCAGGCTCCTTTAGTTCGCTTATTAGCTCCCTTTTTAGTGGGAATTATTTGTGCGGTTTATTATCCTGTCCACATTAAAAATATTTTGGTTTATTCATCATGTTTATTCATTCTGGTTGCTGCCGTTACTTTAATCCCAAAGTTTTATATTACCTATCGCAAATCTTTCTGGTTCGGAATATTAATCAATCTTTTACTTTTCATTTTTGCATACCAACTTACAATATACAAAACTCAGAAATTTTCTCCTACTCATTTTTCAAATTATTGTAAAGGAAACGATATTGTTTATGCTCGACTGTCGGATTCGTATATCGAAAAAGAGAAATCGATTAAAGCTATTGTTGAAATTATTTGCATTGAAAATTATGGCGTGTGGAAGAAATGCACTGGAAAGGCGATGGTATATATTAAAAAAGATTCGGCATCTATGGATTTAAAGTATGGCGATGAAATTTTAATTAAAACGAATTTTAATGATGTTCCGGCACCTCAAAATCCAGGTGAATTTAATTACAAACGGTTTCTGTCTTTTCATAATATTTATCATCAATCTTATGCTAAGAGCAGCGAATGGAAAAGCTTGGAACAAAATTCAGGTAATCCAATTTTAAAATACTCGATTGGTTTGAGAACTGATTTATTGGAAGTTTTAAAAGCGAATCATTTGGACGGAGATGAATTATCAGTTGGAGCCGCATTGTTATTAGGTTACACGGATAAATTGGATGCCGATATTATTTCGGCTTATTCAAGTTCCGGAGCATTACATGTTTTATCGGTTTCGGGATTGCATGTGGCAATTGTTTACATTGTTTTTAGTTGGTTCTTGTTTTTTTTGGATAAAAATAAAAAAGGAAGAGTTATAAAAGCGGTCTTACTAATTTTATTTCTTTGGTTTTATGCTGCACTCACAGGTTTATCGCCATCGGTACTAAGAGCAGCAACCATGTTTAGTTTTATTATTGTTGCTAAAGCATTTAATAAACATACTAATATTTACAACACTTTGGCTGCTTCTGCATTGTTTTTACTTTTAATAAATCCCTATTTGATTATGGAAGTTGGATTTCAACTTTCATATTTAGCTGTAATAGGAATTGTTTATATTCAACCTAAAATTCAAGAATGGTTCACGTTCGATAATTGGCTCTTAAACCAAATATGGACGATTTCAGCAGTTTCTATTGCTGCTCAAATAGCAACCTGTCCTTTAGGTTTGCATTATTTTCATCAATTCCCTAACTACTTTTTATTGTCAAATTTAATTGTAATCCCAATATCAACTGTAATTATTTATGTTGGAATTGCTGTCTTTACTTTCTCCCACATTCCAATAGCAGTAAAGTATTTGGCAATAGCATTTACATGGCTGATATGGTTTTTGAATTTCTCTGTTAAGTGGATTGAATCACTTCCATTTTCATTGCTACAAGGAATTTCTATTTCCATTTTAGAAACATGGCTGTTGTACGGATTAATTATTTTGTTTTTGTTTTATTTGCACAACCGTAAATACAACTATTTAAAGTATTCTTTTTTGTTTTGTATAGCTATTCTTGTTAGTCAGGCTATAGAACAAATTTATGAATTCAAACAAAAAAAATTAATCGTTTATAATGTTCCCAAAACAAGCGCAATTGATTTTATAAATTCTAAAAGCAATGTTTTGTTAACAGATTCAGTTTTTGCACAAAATAAAAGTGCTTTATTATTTCATGTAAAGCACAACTGGTGGGACTCTGGCTTGAATGATAACAAAATTATTTCAGAAAATTTTAAAACTAAAACATTCAAAAATAAAAGCAATTTTATACAGTTTTTAGATAAAAGAATGATGTTATTAATAACAGCAATAGAATTTAAAGATGGAAATGAAAAACAACTGGATCTAGATTATTTAATCGTTTCAAATAATACAAAAATGAGTATGACTGAAATAAATAAATTGTTTCACGCAAAAAAAATAATTTTCGATTCTTCTAATTCAGAATATCAAATCAAGAAATGGAAGAAGGAGTGTGTTGCTTTGAAACAAGAGTATTGCTCCGTAATGGAAACAGGAGCGCTGGTTATAGATATCTACTAGAAATTTTTAAAAGCAGTCCTATGCTTTAAACAGTCATTCCGTGCTACGACACGGAATCTCCCTGTTAGAAACAATAAGCATAATCGTATCTAAATGTGAGAGTTCTTTTTATCAGGAGATCCCGTGTCGGGACACGAGATGACGCTTCGTAAGTTTAATGAGATTGAACTATAGTTACTTCAAAAATATCTTTCATCACCTTACCATCAGAAGTTGGCATTGAAAAACCCATCAATTCAGCAATTGTAGAGGCGATATCAATTTGCTCGTAAGAAGTATTGCAAATGTAATTTTGTTTAAAATCGGGGCCCATTGCAAAAAATTCAACGTGCTTACAACCATTGCAATTATCACCATGAGATACAAATCCATCTAAATAGCCTGCAGTGTGTCTTCCATGATCATTAGTAACAATTAATGTTGTTCGGTTTTTATAAAAATCATCGCTTTGAATTTGCAACCATAATTTATAAATGTCATTGTCGGTATCAATTATTCCTTGCAAGTACGCCATCGTATCATTTGCATGTCCAGCAGCATCCGGTTGTTTAAAATTAATTAATGCTAATCGAATATGGTTGGATGCTAATTTTGCTGCTACATTTTTATAAGTGGTACTGTCTTCTCTATAACCCGTTCCTAATCCATTTACACCGCAATCTGTTGACGGACGAAAGGTTCCTTTCCAATTAACATCTTTGCAGTCTGAAAGCACCTCTAATTTATCCTTTGTTGTGATTACCCAAGCTTCGGATTGAGGACGTTGAAATGTTTTTAGCCAGTATTGAAAAACGGATGGTTTGGTTGGATATTCGGCTCCGCCATTATTTAAGTTTTCGTAAAATCCAGTACACATGGCTGTATGTCCAGGATTGGTAGATGTAGTTCCATTGTTGTAAAGCTGGCTGCAAAATACACCTTGACTTAACATTGCATAGCGATGCGGAATAAATTGATGAGAAGGAAGCCCCCATGTTTCGGTATAACGGGCTCCATCCACTACAACTACAATAACGTTTTGTGTTTTATACAGAGTGGCTGGTAAATCTTTCTTGCATCCACAATACATGAATATAAGAGCAACAGCAGTTGAGAGTGTGTTAGATAATCTAGGTTTCATCTACACAAATATAATAAAAATGCACTGAATCTTTTTTTACTTTTGCAGTATGGATTTTGGTATTGGAGATAAAGTTGGTTTCCTTAATGAAAAAGGAGGAGGCATAGTAAGTAAGGTCATCAATAAAAAGATGGTTGAAGTTACAGTGGAAGAGGGTTTTGTTTTTCCGTATGCTATTTCTGAATTAATTATGATTAAAGCAGCAGAAAGAAAACATGAGCCAATTCCAGAAAAAGAAGAAGAAAAAATAGATGTATCAAAATTGTTTCAACAAAAATTAAATTATTCTGATAAACCTAAAAAATCGAAGCCACATGCACAAAATAATGGCATGTTGGAAATGGAAATCAATCTACACATAGAAGAATTGTTGGATAATTATTCGGGAATGAGTAACGCAGAGATCATAAATGTACAATTGAGACATTTTCAAAAAGCCTTAGATAGAGCCATTACAGG
>JAYVZC010000035.1:0-2279 GCA_043783695.1 Bacteroidota bacterium | reverse complement strand
CCACATCGGTTCCTGTGTTTCCTGCTGAAACTATAACCAAAGCATTTTTATTGATTGTAGCATAGGTCACAACATCTTGTCCAAATGATCCACCACCTGCTCCTCCCCAAGAACAATTAATGATTGCACAACCGTGATCTGCTGCATAAGTAATTCCTTGGTAAGCCATTGTTAATGTACCGGCTGTATTAGCAATTTTGACCGGCAAATATTTACAATTAAAACCAACACCTGCAATCCCATTTGCGTTGTTCACTTTTGCATCTGCAATTCCTGTTACGTGTACACCGTGCTGATTTCCTGTCCATGTTGGATCATTATCATTGTCTCCTAAATCCCATCCACGGTAATTGTCAATATAGCCATCCCCGTCATTATCTCCTCCACCAGCAGGATCGCCTGTATTTATTTTTAACTGACCTACAAGATCGCTATGTGTTAATTCGGTTCCTGTATCAGTAATTCCAATTACAACATTGGTATCTCCTCTTGCAGTAGTAGTATTTACACCCCAACCAGCTTCTGCTTGAATATTTGTGATGCCATATTGTGTAGACAATAATGGATCGTTTGGTGTGTAATCAATTTTAGGAATGTAGTAAGGTTCTATATATTCAAAAATTCCTGTTGTAGCAATTTTATTGATTGCTTTTTCCAATGGCACATAAGAAGTATATTTAAATTGGTATATCAATGTTAAATCCGCTAACTTCTCTCCTCTTTCATTAATCATTTTTTCCGGAGCTTTTACATGAGGAAATACTTTCTCTAAACTCATTCCGCCTAACTCAGCAAAAAGTTGATTAAAAGTTGTATTCGCTATATTTCCTGAAGAGCAGATAGCACTGAACTCGGTTTTTACCTTTACAATAATCGTTTTTTCAAGATAATCGCCCGATTTTACATTTTCAGACATTTTAAAATGAGTTTGTGCATTAAAAGCAACCATTTTTGATTGAGCAACCATCGTTGAAGTGCTTATCACACCTATAAGAATTGCTAGAGAGAGATTTTTTATTTGTAGCATTTAGGGATTATTTTAATTGTTAATATACTGCAATATAGGAAAGTTTTTGAAAGAAACAAAGAGTACTTAAAAATTAGGTATTTCTTCTACAAATTGATAGCTATTGTTGGAATAATCCATCTTACAACAAAAATGATTCATCCCATTTGTTACTACTAAATAACTCACTTTAAATATCATATTATAACGAGCAACTTGGTCAAAAGTGTCTTGCGATATTTTTATTTCCGGAGCCTTACATTCTATTAACAAAAAGGGGATTCCTTGTTTATCATAAATTAAAATATCTGCTCTTTTTTGAAGTTCATTATATTTCAAACCCGCTTCCACTGCAATTAAAGATGCTACATATTTTTTTTCTGTGACCAGATATTGCAAAAAATTTTGCCTCACCCATTCTTCCGGAGTCAATACCACATATTTTTTCCTGAAAGCATCAAAAATTTGAATCTTTTCTCCCACTTCTTTAAACTTAAACTGATATTTCGGTAAATTGAGTTCTTGCATCGCTTTCACGAAGTAAGAAAATTTTATTGAAGTATTCAGATTATATTTTATCAAATTTTTTTAACAAATGACCTTTGCCCCTAGTTAATTTGTATTTTCGCTTGACTATAAAATCTTTACATTTGTTAATATAGATTCGTAATATTCGTAAAGATTTGTTATCCGTAAATATGAAAAACAAAGAAGATATAGTAAAAAATTGGTTGCCTCGTTATACAGGAACTCAATTAAAGGATTTTGGGAAATACATCCTCCTGACCAATTTCAATAAATATGTAAGAAAATTTGCTGAATGGAACAATGTAGAAGTAAACGGGTTGGATATGCCAATGCCTAACGCTACAGCAAAT
Organism: Bacteroidota bacterium; assembly: GCA_043783695.1. GTDB lineage: Bacteria > Bacteroidota > Bacteroidia > 2-12-FULL-35-15 > 2-12-FULL-35-15 > 2-12-FULL-35-15. The sequence continues at coordinate 395 of JAYVZC010000035.1, read as the reverse complement.
GGAATTACAATCATCAATTTTAGCATGGGCAGTGCTAATGCCGCAACTATTATGGATCTGCTAAGTGCAATAGAACCCGAAGCTGTTTTATTCTTAGGAAAATGTGGAGGACTAAAAAAGAAAAATGAATTAGGAGATTTGATCTTACCTATTGCAGCCATTCGTGGCGAAGGTACTTCCGATGATTACTTTCCTCCTGAAGTTCCTGCATTGCCAGCTTTTAGTTTACAGAAAGCGATTTCCACAACGATCAGAAATCACGGAAAAGATTACTGGACAGGTACGGTTTATACTACCAATCGCAGAGTGTGGGAGCATGATGAAGAATTTAAAGAATACCTGCGCTCCATTCGTGTTATGGGAATTGATATGGAAACAGCAACTATTTTTTCAAC
>JAYVZC010000034.1:0-5483 GCA_043783695.1 Bacteroidota bacterium | reverse complement strand
CAGGATTAAATATCAGTAATGATAATGATGGACCAGTTCATTTAAAAACTCAATCGTATAATGCATTGGTTTCGTTCACAAAATTTATTGGTGGCAGACAAAAGCATAATATCACTTTGGGTTATTCTATTGGTTACAATATAAAATCTGTTGCATTAGGTGGTGTTAAATGGGATAGTCAATATGACCCCATAGCCGGAACATACAATCCGGCCTTCGGAACAGCAGAAGGTGGTGGAGGAATAGCTTTTTTAGATATGTCTACTGGTCTCGTTTGGAATTTTAGAACAGATCATTTATTTAGAAGTGCATTAGGGTTTTCGTTCCATCATTTTACTGCACCACGAGTAAGCATTCTTGGCGGACCGGAGCGATTAATTCCAAAATTTGGAGTTCAGTGGAACATAGCATATAAATTGAGTGAAACAAGCAATACTACTTTAATGCCTAGTCTTATTGCCTATCAGCAAGGTTCATCGTTATTATTAAATGGTGGATTAAATGTAAAATACGTTTTGGAAGAAGCATCTCGTTATACCGATTATCAACAGGATAAGGCTGTTTATTTTGGCGTGTTCTATCGTTTCAGAGATGCTGTTTACATTACATTTCGTTATGATTTTAGAGAGTTTTCTTTTGGTGCAGCTTATGACATAACTGCTTCGCAATTAGCTCCAACATCCAAATCAGTTGGAGGATTTGAAATATTTCTTCAGTACAAAGGAATTTTTAAAAATAAAAATTCTAAGAAGAGTAGCGTAAGATTTTTGTAAGATATTTTTTTTCGGAGAAGCAATTTTACTCATGCCCGTCATTCCAAACCGTCATGCTGAGTGCCATGCCGACAGGCAGGCAAAGCGCAGAATCTCCCAATTAGAAGAGAATGATAACATTCATGAGATGCTGTGTTGCATCACAGCATGCTGTTTTTTTGATGATTTGTATTGCTGAAATAATATTCATCAATAAAATTCATAAGCTCCTAGGTCTGGAATTGAAGTACTTGGATTTGGTCGTATTGCATCATTCAAATCTCTCGGAATAACAATAGTGGTTGCACCTTTATCAATAGCGAATGCTCCAGTGCTCAAGCGATAATCATTAATAGAAGCATCTCTAAATCCCGGATCTTTATTTTGATAAGGTGAAATATAGTGTGGGTCGCTTGTATTGCGGGATGTTTTTACAATACAGTATTCAAATTTATAAGAAAAAGATCCTGAAGTTAAAGCTGAATCCATTCCTATTTCTTCTGCTATATCACCATAAATAATACAATTTCCAAAATAGCAACTATCAAGCGGACGGAGAATATATCCTACAGTTGAAAGATAATAATTACTCATTGCAATAACAGGAGTTGTTCTTGAATTTCTGTTCCAGTAATTTGCAAAAGTGCAATGTTCAAAACGATACTTTCCTCCAATGGTAAGTGCTGCAACATATTGTCCGCAATTTGCAAATACACAATTCACTGCTCTAATATGTGAACCTTGTCCGTATAAAGCTGCTACCGACATATTTTTTATAATTGTATTTGATAAGCGAAGAGTTGGAGTAGTAAGTGATGCAACGGTATCGGCTTGAATTCCTATTCCTCCATTTTTAATAATAGCGAAATTAATACTATTATTTTTACTTAAAGACGACAACCATATTTTCCCCCATTGTCCTGGAACGTTAGCATACTCAGCTTCCAAGCGATCGCCTTGAAATGTTACTTCATTTCCTTTTATACCAGAAATTTCTATTGTTCCATCACGATAAACCCAAAATACAGAATGATTGTGCATGTAGAATTTTGTACCGGGTTGAAGTATTACTTTCCTTGCAGAGTCAACTACAACATAACCAAATACCAGATGTGGTTTATCATTTGGCAAAGTAGTATCAAGTCCGGAGAATGATGAAAGAATGGAATAAAATTTGCCTGGCAAAGGTTTGTGCAAATACACATCTTGTCCAATTGCAGTTAATTTTACATCTTGTATATTTCCATTTGTTTCAAAAATAATTGAATCTTTTATTAATAAAGGTGAACTCCCGGAAGGCGTTACAAAGACTTGCACAAAAACATACATACTATCGCCACCTAAAATTTCAATATCAGTAAGAATTGGATTAGAACTTGTTGTAGAGATACCATCAATATTTAATTTGAAAGCAGAACTTGAACCTGTTGCCAAATAAGCTTTTGAGATAACCATCGCTTGGTTGTGTTTGTTATAGATGCGAAATACTTTTGTAGTAGAGCCGGCAAATCGGAAAACGGTATCAAATAAAACAGAATCGGTTGAAAATTCAAGTTTAGCACTAGAGTCAGTTAAAAGTGTATCTTTTTTACAAGATGATAAAATCGTGATAAACAAGAGGCAAAAAGGTAGAATTTGTTTCAATTTCATAATACAAATATATAGTATGCGCTACAAGTAACGTTATTTGGTTGAATATATTTTGTTAAAGAGTCCAGTTTAGATGAAAAAGGCGATGTTTCTTTACCAATAAGCATATTAAATACGATGGTAAAGTCTTCGACTACGCTCAGACTGACGATAAATACACTATCAGTTAGAAACGTCACACTGAGCGTAGTCGAAGTGTTTACGGAGCATTTATGCAATTCAAAACTATGGAATTTGTTAAAGAATGGCATCAATCAATAAAAAAACTTAAATTTGTATGTTAAGGTGGTGTATAATATCGTTTTTTCAATTGCAACGTGTTGTAAATCACTATTTTATTATTTATCAATTAAAGCACATTTCTCCTGACAAAATCGGGTTACTCTATATGAACAAGCAGGTAAGGGTTATTTACTTATTGTTAATTACGTTTGCATTCAGCACGCGCACTGCTTTGGCTCAAACCACTTTTGGTTCTGAAGAAGAATTAAAAACGCAAGCTGCAAAATTATTTGATAATGATGAGTTTGAAGAAGCTTATCCTTTGTATTCCCAACTTACCAGTATTTATCCGAAAGATCCAAATTACAATTACCGCTTGGGTGTTTGTATGCTTTTTGCAAGCGATGATAAAGAAAAACCAATTGCATTTTTAGAATTTGCAGTCAACAAACCCGATGTTGACAAAGAAGCTTTGTTCTATTTAGCTCGTGCTTATCATTTGAATTATCGTTTTGATGATGCGATAAAGGAATATCTGCTATACAAAAATGTTGCATCATCAGCGAAAGCGGAGAAATTAATGGTAGACCGGCAAATTGAGATGTGTAAGAATGGTAAAAAATTATTGCGCAACTTAACCGATTTGGTTGTAATTGAAAAGAAAGAAATGAGCCGCACCGATTTTTTTCGCTCTTACGACATTTCTGATATTGGTGGAAAGCTTTTGGTAAAGCCCGATGAAGATGTATTTAAAACGGCACTAGATAAAAAGAAAAAAGAGAAATCAATTATTTATCTCGCAACAAACAACAATCAAGTATTTTTTTCCAGCTATGGTGATGATCCCGAAAGAGGAAAAGATATTTACATCATTCGTAAACTTCCTACCGGAGAATGGAGTAAACCTCAAACACTTGGTTATCCTGTAAACACAGAGTATGACGAAGATTTTCCTTTTCTTCATCCCAATGGAAAAGTATTGTATTTCTGTTCTAAAGGTCATAATTCAATGGGTGGTTACGATATTTATAAAACCACTTTGAATGAAGAAACAAATACTTGGAACAAACCTGTAAACCTCGATTTTCCTATCAACACACCAGATGACGATGTTTTATATGTTACGAATGAAGATGAAAAAGAAGCTTATTTTTCTTCAGCAAGAGCAAGTAAAAGTGGGAAGACTGCCGTTTATCATATTAACGTAGAACGCAAACCTATTGATATTGCTATCATTAAAGGAGCCGTTATAAAAAATCGTGATAACCAAGCTATAGATGTAAAAATTACTATTAAGGATTTAAATGATAATGTGATTCTCGGAATATTTAATTCAAAAGCTGTAAATGGCGTGTATTTGATAAATATTCCTAACGGAGGAAAGTTTTTATTTACAGTTGAAGCAACAGGATTTGCAACTCAATCGGATGTTGTGGATGTTCCTATTCAATATGTATTCCGCCCGATGAAACAAGAAATTAGCTATGAGTTGGGAACAGACAAACTAATCATTAAAAATTTGTTTGATGAAGTATTGGACGATGCAAGTTATTTGCTCGCACTTAATTTCATTAAAGAAAAATCGAAGATGGAAGTGAATGTGAACGATGTAAATGCAACAAACACAACAGCTTCAAAAGATACTTCATCAACTACTGCAGTTGCAATAAATACAACAAAAGACAATTCGACAACATCCAATACTAAATTGACTAATAATGACATTGTAAAAATTGGTTATTCCGATGCAGATGATGTTGCAAAAGAAGCGAAAGATTTAAGAGAACAGGCTGATGTTGCATTGGTATTAGCCAATCAGAAAAATGAATTAGCACTCAATAAAACTAAAGAAGCAGAGCAATTAATGAACGATGCTTCTAAGATGGATGATAATGTGAAAAAGCAAGCCACTATTGATGAAGCAAATGCTGTAACAAAAGAAGCCGAAGAGTTAAATCAAGAAACTGTTGCTGCATTTAATTTGGCTAAAAAAATAGAATTCAGAGCAGAAGCAAAAGATCAGGAAGCTGAATTATCTCTTCAGTATGCAAAAGATTTAGAGGCAGCAGTGAAATCTAAAAACACCGATCCACTTTTGTTTGCTAAGATTGAAGAGCAACAAAAAAAATTGGATGCATTAGCTGAACAAAACAACAATCCTACGTTAGCAGGTAGTTTAAAGATGGATGTAGATAATAAAAAACGTGAATGGGAGAAAGCTGTTCAAACTTCTGCAGATATAAAACAGGAAATTGCAGATAACGAAGCCTTAATTATTACAACACAAGCAGATGCTGACAAAGAAAAAAATGAAAAAGTAAAACAAGGTTTACTCGATCAAGTTGCCGGATTAAAAATGGATACTGAAGAAAGTAAAAAAGATTTGGTGTTAAATGAACAAAAAGTAATTCAATTTCAAAAAGAATACAACGGTGCTTTGAACGAAACAGCCTTGGTTGGAAATGTATACGATAAAGCAAAAACAGTTACAAACGAAAAAGCAGCTGCTGATGTAGCTATGATTGATAAAGCAAAATTAGAAGAGAAGGTAAATGCAATTAAAAGTACCACCACCACTACCACTACCGATAATACAATTGCTAGTAATACTACTAAAACAACCGATAATACTGTAAAAGACAATACTACTAAAACAACAGGTGTTGCTGATAAGGCTACTAACAATGCCGTTGTGGACAATACAACAAAAACAACAAATGTTGCTGTGGAAACTGCAGGCAATACTGCTGAAACAAAAATTGATTATGCAAAAAAATATTCAGATGGTATTGCTGCTACCGATAACATTGCAAACGAGTTAGAGAAGGAAAATAAAAAAGCTGAATTATATAAAGAATG